>DASUFM010000931.1:0-2861 GCA_036274535.1 Blastocatellia bacterium | reverse complement strand
TGGTACATCGAGGATGGAGGATCGAGGATGGAAGATTGAGGATAGAAGATCGAGGATGGAGGATCGAACAACGATCTTCGATCTTCTATCCTCGATCCTCTGTTTTCACTTTGAGGGCGTTTTGTCAGGCGCGCGTTTGAATTCGGCCATGTTCGGGATCTTGACCGACTCCACCTTGCCTTGCGAGTTGAGCGTGAAGGTGATCAGGCTTTTGCCGAGCGTACGGTCGCGCCAGGTCGCCTGGAACGTGTCGTAGTGCCAGTGCTCCAGATCGCCGGTGAAGGCGCGGCTGCAGCGCAGGATCAATTTGCCGCTCTCCTCCAACTCCACTTTCACATCGCCGTACATGTCGTCCTGATAGGTTCCCGCGTATTTGTCGAGCGAAAGCGAAGGCTTCGTGTCTTTAGCCCGCGCTTCAATTTGTTTCTTCTCGGCGGCCCTGGCCTGCGCTTCAAAGCTCTCAATTGTTTTCCGATGAATGGCGCTCCAATCCTTCGCTTCGCCTCCCAGGAAGGCGTCGAAGACGCGCAGCTTGAGAGCCGTCCGCAACTCGTTGCCGTTCATGTTGGTGAGAATCACCAATCCCAGCTTCTCTTCAGGAATGAAGGCGACCAGCGCGCTCATCCCGTCGATATTGCCGCCATGCTCGACGACCTTTCGCCCGCGATAATCGGAGAGAAACCATCCGAGTCCGTAACTCAGGAAGTGGGCTTCAGGAAACAGGAGGCTCCAGGGCGGATCGTAGGAGATGATGGTGTGCGGTTTCTGCGTCTCTTTCACCGCGCCTTCGCTGAGCAGGCGTTGTCCCGCGAAGGCGCCGCCGGAGAGTTGCAGCCGAACCCAGGCGCTCATCTCGCTGACGTTCGAATTGATCGAACCGGCGGGGGCGATGTTGTCGATGTTGCGCCAGGGAACCGCCACGACCTTCTCGTCAATCTTGTCGTGCGGCGTGGCGACATTATCGGACGATTTGAGGTCGTTTATGCTCGTGCCGCTCGCCGCCATGCCCAGCGGTTTGAAAAATCGTTCTTTGATGAAATCGTCCCAGCTTTTGCCCGTGACGGCCGGAATGATCTGGCCCGCGGTCAGGTACATTATATTCTGGTATCCGAAATGCGAACGAAAACTCCAGGTCGGTTTGAGAAATCGCGCGCGGCGGATGATTTCATCGCGGCCGTAATCGGAGCCGTACCACAGGAAATCGCCGCGCTCCAATCCGCTGCGATGGCAGAGCAGGTCGCGCACCGTCATTTCTTTCGAAGCGTAAGGATCGTACATTTCGAAACCGGGCAGGTATTTCGTGACCGGGTCATCCCATTTGATCTTGCCTTCATCCACGAGTATCGCCAGCGCGGCGGCGGTGAACGCTTTCGAAGACGAACCGATGGCAAAGATAGTGCGCTCGTCCACGGGCGCGGGATCGCCGAGTTTGCGCACGCCGTAGCCTTTCGCCAGAACGATCTTGTCGTCCTTGATGACGGCGATGCCGGCGCCGGGAACTTCCCAATCCTTGAGCGCCTTGTTGACGTATTCATCGAAGCCCTGCAGCGGCGCTTCCTGGCCCAACGCGCATGGCGCGATGATCAATAGCAGCGCCAGAGCCAGGAACGATGTTTGAATGCGGTTGGTCTTCATTGTTTGCCCTTTCGTTGTTTTCATTGCCTTGCTTCCTGATAGGTGTGTTTCTTGAGCAGATCCATCGCGCGGTCGGCCAGTTTGAAAAGGTGCGGATGCGCCCGATTGCCGTTGGTCAGTATGGCGAAGCCGAGTTTACGGTCACGGTTGCCCAGCAAAAATGCCGTATAGCCGGGGACGCTGCCGCTGTGCGCGAAATAGCGGTCGCCGTCGCGCATCTGTATCCACCATGTCAATCCGAAGCCGGCGGTCTCATTTCCCCAGATGCCTTCAACCGGCCCCTTGAACTGGTCGTACTGCCGCGTGAGCATCTGTTCCATAGTTTGTTCGCTGATGATCCTTTTGCCTTTGAAGACTCCGCCGTTGAGGTTGGCGATCAACCAGTTGGCCTGATCGAGGACAGTGCCGTAAACCAGCCCCGCAGGCCATACGGCGGCTTTGAGGCGAACAGCTGGCGTCTGGCTTCCGGTATTTTCGTCCACCGTGTATGGAATGGACAGCCGCTCTTCCATATCCGTCCTCGGCTCGAAGGCCGTGCTCATCATCTCCAGCGGCCTGAAGATCCGCTCCTGAATGTATTTTTTGAAAGGGACTCCTGAAAACTTCTGCACCAGGTAACCGATCAACGTGTAAGCCATATTCGAGTAAACGATGGATTTCATCGGCGGGTTGGCGACCTTCAGCGATTTGCGCAGATATTCTTCGAGCGCGGGCGGCGCGCCGTCTCCCCAAACGGGGACAGGGCCGAAGTCACCGGGCAGGCCCGAAGTGTGAGTCAACAGATGGCGAAAGGTGACCGGATGTTGAGGGTCTTCATTCTGTATCTTGAAATCGGTCAGGTAATCGTTGACCCGATCATCGAGCTTGAATTTGCCCTGTTCCATTTGCTGCAAGAGGGCGACAGTAGACATCGCCTTGAAGGTAGAACCGATCAGATAGACTGTGTTGGCCGTCGCCGGAGTGCGCGCCCATAAATTCGATTGGCCGTAAGCGCCGAACCAGATCACACGGTCGCCGGCGATCAGCGCGACGGCGGCCGAAGGAATTTTCCCTTCCAGCAACGTGCGCTGAATTTCGGGCTTGAGTTCCGCCGCGACCCGATCAATGTTGATGCTTTGCGCATGCGTAATCCCGGAAGCGGCCAGAATGATGATAGCGACCGGCAGCCATATTTGATGTCTGAGTTTATTCATGATGATTCTCCGCTATTCAACTTGTAATGGCGA
>DASUFM010000930.1:0-2905 GCA_036274535.1 Blastocatellia bacterium | reverse complement strand
AGGGCCGGATCGTCATCGGGCGCGGCTCGAATGTGCAGGACAACGCCGTCATCCACACCACGCCTGAAATCCCCACGATTCTCAAAGAAGACGTGACCATCGGCCATGGCGCGCTGCTCGAAGGCTGCACCGTTGAAGACGGCGCCGTGGTCGGGATGGGCGCGATCGTGCTGCATGCGGCGGTCATCGGCCGGGAGGCCATGGTCGCGGCGGGCGGCGTAGTCACGCCGGGGACGATCGTTCCCCCGCGCACTTTGGCCGCGGGATCTCCGGCCACCATCAAGAAAGAACTCTCCGGCGCGGCGCTGGCTTCGGTCGAACGTAGCGCGAAGATCTATCACGAGCTTTCCGCGCACTACCTCAGGCAAGGCCTTGCGGAATAGAATAGGACGAATAGGACAAATAGGACTTATGGGTCCTTTTGTCCTATTCGTCCTATTCGTCCTATTTCATAAGCGACAGGCGCAACGTGGTCTTACGAACGATCTCCCATTATCGCATCCTCGACAAACTCGGCTCCGGCGGGATGGGTGAGGTTTATCTGGCTGAAGACACGCGGCTGGGCCGGAAGTTGGCTCTGAAAATACTGCCCGCGGGCTTCACTCAGGACCCGGATCGCGTGGCGCGGTTCGAACAGGAGGCGCGCGCGGCCTCGGCTCTCAATCATCCGAACATCATCACCATCTACGAAGTCGGCGAACACGAAGGCGCTCATTTCATCGCCACTGAATTCATCGAGGGCCGGACGTTGCGGCAAACATTGCCGCCCGCCGGGATGCCGCTCAACGAAGCTCTTGAGATCGCCATCCAGACCGCCGGCGCTCTTCAGGCCGCGCACGAAGCGGGCATCACCCACCGCGACATCAAGCCCGAGAATGTGATGATTCGCCCCGACGGCTACGTCAAGATTCTGGATTTCGGCCTGGCCAAACTCACGGAAAAATCAGATCCGAAGATTGATCTATCAAATATTGATAAAGAAGCCGCGACGATGCTCAGGCCCAATACCGATCCGGGCACGGTCATGGGCACTGTGACTTACATGTCTCCAGAACAGGCGCGAGGGTTGCGCGTTGACGCGCGCAGCGACATCTTCAGCCTCGGCGTGATGCTTTACGAGATGGTCGCGGGACGTCCGCCCTTTGACGGCGCGACTCCGAACGACGTGATCGCGGCGATCCTGGTCCGCGAACCGGCGCCGGTCTCGCGACTCGTCGCCGGGATTCCCTCGGAATTCGAGTGGAGTTTGAACAAGGCGCTCCGCAAAGACCGCGATGACCGCTACGACACAATCAGAAGCTTCCTCAGCGATCTGAAGCTCCTCAAGAGCCGGTTGGACTTCGAAACCGAACTAGCCCGCGCCGGCCAGCCTCTGTCTCTGGCCCTGCCGCTGGTTGGAATGAGGAACGAAGCGAAGGCGGAGATCAGCGAAGCTCCGACCACCGAGATCAGCAGCATCGCGGATGATCTCATCGCGCCGCCGGCCAGCCGCAGTTCCAGCCGCGCGATCGATTCGCTGGCCATCCTGCCCATGATCAACGACGGCGCCGACGCTGAGATGGAATACCTCGGCGACGGCATCACGGAAAGCATCATCAACAGCCTCACGCAACTGCCTCAATTGCGCGTCATCCCGCGCAGCACGGTCTTTCGCTACAAAGACCGGAAAACCGACCCGGAGGAAATCGGCAGACAGCTGGGTGTGCGCGCAGTGCTGACCGGGCGCATTCTGCAACTCGGCGATTCGCTGATCGTCAAGACCGAGTTGGTCGACGTAGGCCAGGGCGCCCAACTCTGGGGCGAGCAGTACCGCAGGTCCTTCACCGACATCTTCTCTCTGCAGGAGGACATCTCGCAGGAGATCAGCGGGAAGTTGCGGTTGCAATTAACAGGCGAAGAGCGGCGGAAACTGATCAAACGCTATACAGACAACACTGAGGCCTATCAGCTCTACCTGAAAGGCCGCTACTACGTCCACAAACGCACGCCCGATTGGATCAGGAAAGGCGTTGAATGTTTCCTGCAGGCGATAGACCTCGATCCGAATTACGCGCTGGCTTACGCGGGACTGGCCGAAGCCTACGGCTTCCTCGCCTCCTCTACCGGCGGCCAGCAGCCGCGCGAAGCCTATCCGAGGGCCAAAGCGGCCGCGGCGAAGGCGCTGGAGCTTGACGAGACGCTCGGCGAAGCGCATTGCTCCCTGGGTTTTTTCCGGCTGCTTTATGATTGGGACTTCGCCGCCGCCGAAGAAGAGTTCAAACGCGCCATCGAACTCAGCCCCAATTTCGCCAACGCCTGGGACGGTTACGGCTTCTATTTCAAAGCCACCGGCCAGAGCGACGCATCTATCCGCGCCTGCCAGCGCGCGCAGGAACTCGAGCCGTTATCGCTATTCATCACGCTCAGCCTGGCCTGGGCTTATTATTTCGCGCGCCAGTATGACCGCGCCATGGAACAGGGCTCAAAGGCGCTGGATATGGACCCGAACTTCGGCTTCGCATATTGGCATCGGGGCATGGCCTATATCCAGCAGCAGAGATTCGGCGACGCCGTCACCGCGCTGCGCAGGGCAATCAGCCTCTTCGGGCCGGCCACTGCATTCATCTCTTACCTCGGATACGCCAATGCCCGACTGGGAAAGACTCGCGAAGCTCGACAGATGATCGCCCAGTTGGAGCGCGTGTCGAAGCGAATATACGTCTCGCCGTATTTCATCGCGATCATCCATCTGGGATTGGGTGATCTGGATCAGACGTTCGAATGGCTGGAGAAGGCTTATGAGGAACGTTCCGGTTTTATGGCATTCATCAATGTAGAGCCGATGCTGGACGCTTTGCGAGGCGATCCGAGATTCAAGTCACTACTCGAAAAAATCAAACCTCTAGCCTGATTAGACTGAGTACTC
>DASUFM010000929.1:0-8961 GCA_036274535.1 Blastocatellia bacterium | reverse complement strand
TGTCGAGCGATCGCGGATTGAGGTTCAGCGGAGCGGCGGGGCTCGACGCGACACTGCCGGTCGGCCTCTCAGTCGGCGGGGCGACTATACCTACGCTCTACCTCGGCCTGCGCGCGGATGAATCCGGTCTTAAGGCCGAGGTCTCGGCAGGCGTTGGCGTGTCGCTGGGCCCGGTCCAGGCGTCAATCGATCGCGTAGGCGTCGCTGCGGCGTTAACCTTTCCCGAAGACGGCGGAAATCTCGGCGTCGCGAATCTCGACTTCGGCTTCAAGTATCCGAACGGCGTCGGCCTGAGCATTGATAATGCCGCCGTCAGCGGCGGCGGGTATCTCTACTTCGATAAGGATAAGGGACAGTATGCCGGCGTCGTTCAGTTGAATCTCCAGGGCGATATCTCCGTCAAGGGAATCGGCTTGATCGCCACTCGATTGCCCGACAACTCCAATGGCTTTTCTCTACTCGTCATCATCACTGCCGAAGATTTCAAGCCCATTCCTCTCCCGCTCGGTTTCAAACTGACCGGCGTCGGCGGGCTGCTGGCCATCAACCGCACTTTCAATGAAGAAGTTCTGCGCGCCGGTCTCAAGAACCACACGCTCGACAGCGTAATGTTCCCCAAAGACCCTGTCCGCAACGCTCCCCAGATCATCAGCAACCTCAACAAGGTCTTCCCTATCGCAAAAGGGCATCATCTCTTCGGGCCGGTGGCGCAGATCAGTTGGGGCGCGAAGGGGCTGCTCACCGCCAACCTGGCTTTAGTGTTGGAACTGGGAGAGCGGCTGCGGCTGCTGATCCTGGCGCAGATCGCGGTGATTCTGCCCAGACCTGAAAACGATCTGATCCGTTTGAAGATGGACGCCGTCGGCTTGATCGATTTCGATCAGGGAACGGCCTCGCTCGACGCGACGCTTCACGATTCGCGGCTGCTGAAGAAGTTCACCCTGACCGGCGACATGGCGATGCGGCTGAAATGGCAGGACGGCCCCAATTTCGCGCTCGCCGTCGGCGGCCTGCATCCTGCCTTCAACCCGCCGCCCAACTTCCCGAAGCTGGAGCGTGTCGCCATCAACCTCTCCTCGGGCGACAACCCGCGAATCCGCTGCGAGGCCTATTTCGCGCTGACCTCCAACACCGTGCAATTCGGCGCCCGCGCCGAACTCTACGCCGAGGCGCTGGGCTTCAGCGTTCACGGGGAGATCGGCTTCGACGTGCTGATCCAGTTCTCTCCGTTTCAGTTCCTGGCCGATTTCCACGCCCAGGTTCAGCTCAAGCGAGGATCGAGAAATCTGTTCAAGGTGCGGCTGGAAGGCGAGCTGTCAGGCCCGCGGCCGCTGCGTATCAAAGCCAAAGCGACCTTCGAAGTGTTGTGGATGGATGTATCGTTCCGAGTGGACAAGACGCTGGTCTCCGGCGAGAGGCCCGAGGCTCCGGCTCCGGTGGAGGTGGCGCCGCTGTTGAAGGAAGCGCTGGGCGATCCGGGAGCCTGGACGGCGAAACTGCCGGCCGGAGGGCGACAGATGGTCACGCTGCGCGCCACGCCCGGAGCGGCGAGCGACGTGTTGCTGCATCCGCTGGGAGCGCTGACGGTCAAACAGAACGTCGTCCCGCTGGACCTGGAGATATCCCGATTCGGCCAGACGACGCCGGCCGGAGAGCGGCGATTCACCATCACGGATGTCTACTTTGGAGAGTCACGTCAGACAGCGCCGCCAGTGGTCAAGGACTTCTTCGCGCGGGCGCAATACATAGAGATGAGCGACGGAGAAAAGCTCTCCGCGCCATCATTCGAATCGATGGCGGCGGGAGTGGCCATAGGCTCCGACGAAATCGCAATCGGCGAGGACTGGCTGGAAGCGGAGGCCGTCAGATTCGAGACATTCGTGGTGAACAAGGAACAGAACGAATCGCGCCGAAGCGCAACGGGCCCGTATGAACTGAGGCCTGAACACCTTGAGAAGCAATCGCGATACGGGGCGGCCGGGGCGAGCGAGTTGCGCCGAAGCGTGAAGTCCAGATACCGCGTGGCGGCGCCCAAATATCGAATCGTCAAAGAAGGCTGGAGCATCGCGGCCATCGGCAATCTGACGGAGCAGCCGTCGCCCGTAGTCAGATCGTATTCGGAAGCGGCGCAGGCGCTGCGCGAACTGAAAGAGGAGAATCCGGCGATGGCCGCCGGGCTGAAGATTATTCGCCCATCAGAGTTGCAATAGCCAATGGGAGCCTGGCGTAAAGATTCTTCTGTTTAGCATAAAGATCATTATCCTTGGCGCCTGCGATTCAATGGACACGTACAACAGCCGATAGCCAATGGCCTGAAGAATAATTATGAGTATACCAACTTCCGCAAATTATGTTTTCCTGCCCTGGACGCGGCAGGGCGCCGCCGCCGGCATTCAGACTCCCGACAGCCTGGGCCAGGATCAGGCAGGAGTCGCTTCAACGACGGTCAAACTGCGCATCAACAATACCGTAGATATTGACCGGCAGGTGCGACTATACGGCCCTGGCGACATCACCGGTATTGATACTCAACAGGTGATACGCACGGAGCCGCGCCATCTGGCGACCGATTTCGAACCGAATTACTTCCCTGCCGTCGAATTCGATCGCCCGGACTTTCCCTGGCTCTTTACGCCGGCGAAAGCGGGCGCCACGGGGAAACTGCGTCCGTGGCTCTGCCTGGTGGTAGTGAAGAAACAGGAAGGCGTAACACTTCGCGCGGGCGGCGCCCTGCCGCTGCCTGCGCTGGAGATCAAGTCTCCCGCGCTGCCTGCGCGTGAGCTGCCGGATTTATCCGAGTCGTGGGCGTGGGCGCACGCTCAGGTTGCGGGCAGCGCCCCGCAGGAAGATCCGTTGAAAGCGGCGCTGGCCGGCAATCCGGCGTTGACGGTGTCGCGGTTGTTGTGTCCGCGCAGGCTCGATCCGGAGACTGAGTATCTGGCCTGCGTCGTGCCCACGTTCGAGCTGGGGCGCAAAGCGGGGCTCGGGGCCACTATCGAGTCCGCCGATTTAGATAAGCTGGCGCCGGCCTGGTCTTCGGGAGAGCAAGCTCCCCCGGCAGTGACATTGCCGGTCTATTTCCACTGGGAGTTTCGAACCGCCGCCGGCGACGGAGCCGACTTCGAGGCGCTTGTCCGCCTGCTGGAACCGCGCGAGATGCCTGCTGAAGCCGGCAAACGGCGATTAGACATCAGCCGGCCCGGATTTCAAATCGACCCGCCGCTGGAATCGGACCTGACATTGGAGCTTGAAGGCGCCTTGCGCGTCCCGGACGCCGAGGGCGCCGATGGCGCCGAGCCGGCCGAATGGCCTCAAGAAAATCGAACGCGCTTTCAGAACAAGTTGAAAGAGATCCTCAATGCGCCGTGGCAGGCGATGAATGATCCGGAACATGACCCGCTCTTCGCGCCGCCGATATACGGGCGCTGGCAGGCGGCGCAGCACACAGTGGACCTCGACCCCAAACCGGGCGATCCGCAACCGTCGCCGCCCTGGTTGCACGAATTGAATCTCGATCCAAGGCATCGAGCGGTGGCCGCGCTCGGGACGCGAGTCGTGCAGACTCAGCAGGAAGAGTTGATGGCCTCGGCGTGGGAACAGATGGGCGAGATCGAAAAAATCAATCAAATGAAGCGCCAGGCCCAGCTCGCCCGCGCCGTCAATCAGGTTTATCACGCCAAACACTTCGACCGATTTTCTGAAGAAGCGCTGTTGAAAGTGGTCGCCCCGGCGCAATCGCGCATCACCATTGCCGTTGCGCCGACCGGCTTGAATTATACCGGCGCCCAGGCGAGGACGATGCTGTCGAACGCGATTTCGAAATCCGCCATCCCGAACAGGGTGGTCTCCGCGCCGCTGCGACGGTGGGCGAGCCCGCGCGGAGCGGTCAGCGCCAGATTCCAACAGGTTGAAGAGCCGCCCATCGCCGTCGTCGCCAAACTGAATAACGTCACATCCATCGTTTCTCCTCAGAAGCCGGAAGCAGGCCTGGTTATGCTCGACCTGGTCGCGGAAGCTCCGGACGCCGGGGCGGCGGCGGGGTTGAAGGACACCGCCGATTTTCATCGAATTCCAAACGCGCTCGACACCGCGCCAAATCTCACGAATTTCACAGTCATCAACGAAGGGACCGCGCGCACACTGCTTAATTTCAGTCTGGGGGACTTCAAAAGCCCTGACGAGCAGGAGTTTCTGGCCGCCGCGAAAGCGCATCAGCTTTACCTGGACACCAGGGCCTTCCCCTCTTCCCTCGCTCCGTCTGAGCCGCAGCCGATGTCTCTGCAAGGCGCCAAAACCGAGCTGGTGAACAGCCTGGACCCTGAAAAGACTATCACCGCCAGGATAAAAGCTTCGATCAAAATAGAGGGCGCCGCGGCGCAGGCCGGCGATCCGCTCGACCCGATAATGGACGCGCCCGAATTTCCGCAGCCCATGTATGAAGCCTTGCGCGATCTTTCGCAGGATTTCCTTTTCCCGGGTTTGGAGCATACGCCGCCGAACACCATTACGCTGCTCGAGACCAACACGAAATTCATCGAAGCGTTCATGGTCGGCCTGAATACCGAAATGGGCGCCGAACTTCTATGGCGCAATTATCCGACCGATCAGCGCGGGACCTATTTCCGCCGGTTCTGGGACAAAGATCAACCCGACCTGGAGGAGCCGATCAAAGACTGGGACGCCGGCAATCTGGGAGATAACGCGAGCGCGGGCGAAAACCTGGTGTTGCTTATTCGCGGCGAACTGCTGCGCCGGTACCCGAACTCAGTGATATACGCAGTGAAGGCAGTGGAAGAAAACGGCCAGATCGACCTGTCAACCGACCCGCAGCATGAAAAGCATCCGCTATTTCGCGGAACGCTGAAACCCGACGTCACGTTTCTGGGTTTCGATCTGACGCCTGAAAACGCCGTCGCCGAGCCTGGTTGGTTCTTCGTCATTCAACAGCAACCGACCGAGCCGCGTTTCGGGATGGACAAAGCGGATTGGGACGAGCAGGATCCGCCGGCGCTGACGACGTGGGACAACCTGAACTGGCGGCACATGGCCGATACCGAAGAAGAATTGAATGCGCTGTCGCATGCATCGATCAATGTATCGATGCCGGATATTGACAAGGCGAAATGGGGGAAGAACTCCGCGCATCAGGCTTACATCACGTCGCAGCGCCCGGTTCGCATCGCCATTCACGCGAGTGAAATGATTCATCAAGGGTAATCCGATTATGCAAACTCCAAATCCCGACATACCGAACATCGAGAACGCGTCCGGATTCGCGACGCAATTGTCGTTCGATCCCGCACGGCCGGTTGTGTTGTTTCCGGTCCGACTGGAAACGAGGTTCTTTCCTCAATCAAGCGGCGGTTCCGAACTGCGCATTCGCGTGTATCCGGACAAAGTTCACATCGATACGCACGAGCCTGAACTGACCGAGGACGAACTGACCTGGGGGCGGCATTTCTGGGAACAGACCTGGCGCGCCGCCGGTAATGAAGAACGCGCGAAAAACGCCTGGCGGCAGTTGGCCGATCGTTTTGATCCGCCGCGCGCCGCGTGGATCGCCAGCGCTCTTAAACCGATCAATTCCGGCGACGCCCCTGGCGATCCTGTCGACGGCGATGGTCCGTTGTCGACGGCCCCGATCTTTCCCACTCCCGCGACGAAGAATGAGGCGTGGGATCGCGCTCCGCTTGCGCGCGCGCTGCCGAGTTTCTGGGTCGCGGTCGGATATAAAAACGGGCAATTGGTAGTCAACGCCAGAGGCGCCGAGATCCCGGAACCGCTTCATGCCGGCCCGGACCCGCACGCGCCGGAGACGGAATCGCCGGACGATTCGCCCATAATAGATGATGGCATGAAGTGGATGGTGGATTTCGACGAGGCGGAAAGAGTCGGGATGGGGATTCGCGCCACGCTGTCTCAGGAGGACGCCGCCAAGGGGTTGGATTTTTTGCTGGTGATGGGAATCAAGGACTCTGATGACGGAACGGAATGGACGACTAAGCTGGCGGAGTTGTTCAATGCCCATCACTACGCCGATGGACTAACCTTTGTGCCGCATGGCGCGCCCACCAATAATACGCCGGATGCGCCGTCCAGCTTCAGTTCCAGGGACGCCGGCCATGAAACGAGTTATCTGGCCGAACGCGACACGCAGGCGTTCCAACCCGGCGACGGATCGAACGCCGATGCGCTGACAACCGCTCTGGGGCTGGCGAACACCGATCGAGTTTTCGCAAACCTGACGAACGCGAGGTCGAAGGACCAATTCGACGCCCAGCACATGAACACGGCCTTGTGGCAGGCCACCTGGGGCTACTTCCTGTTGCAGATGCTCGGCGTGGGCGGAAACGGCGAGAATCCGCTGAACGACGACGACATCGCATGGGCGCGTAGTCATTTCATCAAATACGTGCGCGCGAGCGGACCGCTCCCGGCGCTGCGCATCGGCAAACAACCTTATGGCGTTCTTCCAGTGACTTCGCTCAACGCCTGGTCTCCTCCGGCCGGCCAGGAGCAACAATACACGCGCGACGGCGCGCTGCGAGATTTTCTGAAACGGCTGCGTGACGACATATGGCGCACCAATTACCTGACCTTACCGCGACTCGGCCGGACTGAGGATACCGATGAGGGAAAGGGCATCGACAAAGACCTCGCCGAAGTTCTGAGCATGGACGGGCTGTCATCCAACTACTCCATCCGAAACTTCATGGGGCGCCAATATCTGGAAAACCTCTGGCCGTTTTTGACAGCTAATTATTATATGGATGTCCTGCAACCTGCTGTCCCGCCAGGGCCGCAGCCGCAGCCGCCGCCATCGGGACTCCCCTCTGGCTTTCAGCATTGGCCCCCTGACGCGCAGGAAGAGTGGCTATATCAGCGAGAGCAGGAATGGAGAGCTTACCATGACGCCTATGCGGAATGGCTCCTTTTACAGAACGATTACCAGGAAAGGCTCGCTTACATCGCCGCAAAGCAGGCTGCTACTCCGGCGTGGTGGACTAAACAGAGGCAGCTCGCCGCCAAATTGCTGGAGGAAAGGTTGCAAGTGACGTGGAAGCCCAGACTGGCGCACGGCGTGTTTGCTCCGCCGGTTCAGGCGCTCAAAGGAGCGCTGGCGCAAGCCGATCAAAGCTCGTCTACGGCGCCGAACTACATTGCGCAACTGCTCGCCGCGCAAGATCTCACCGTGATCAAAGCGAGTGAGCCTCCGCCCGCCTTGATCCATCTGCTGTTGCGCCATTCGATGTTGCTGGAATACGTCGACACCGGCGCCAGGCTGCTGAATTTGCCGGCGCCGCAGCGACGCGAGGCGGAGCTGGTGAAGATGGGCGCCGTGACTCAAACCGTCTGGGATCGGATGGCGTGGACGATTCCCGTGCTGGTCGATGAGTCGGGCCTGCTCGGCGAAACTCCTTCCGGCTCCAGGTTCCAGGATAGCGCGATAGCCGATGATACCGATGACGATGACGAGGAAGAATATATACAAGTGCCGGTAGGCCATTATCTGCTCGGCTACGACGCCACCGGCGAACCCGGCGCCTGGAATGATCAGCGCCTGACATCGCTGAGAGAGTTCCGCGCCAGCCTGCGTCATCTGAAATCTCTGGACGTCGCCAGGCTTGAAAACCTGATGACAGGCGCGCTCGATATATGTTCTCACAGGCTGGACGCATGGATCACCTCGTTCGCGACGAAGCGGCTGGACGAGATGCGCAAAGCAGGTTCCACGGGCGCGCTCTACGGCGGGTACGGTTGGGTGATGAACCTGAAGCCCGCGGCGGCCCAGACGCCGGTTCCGCCGCCGCCCGGCGAACAGGGGCCGGTCTTCCAATTGACGGATAATCCGGGCTTCGTTCACACGCCTTCGCTGACGCAGGCGGCGACGGTGGCTGTCCTGCGGAGCGGCCACCTGGCTCATACGAGCGAACAAGGCGGCCAACAGGCGCCGGACGATCTACTGGCTATCGATCTGTCGTCGGAGCGCGTGAGGCTGGCGACGTGGCTGCTCGACGGAGTGCGGCAAGGGCAACCGCTCGGCGCGCTGCTTGGCTATAGATTCGAGCGGCGACTGCAGGAAGCAGGGAACGCGTCGCTCATCATGCCGTTCATCAGGTATTTTCGCGAACTCGCGCCGCTCGTGGCGCGGCAACTGGAGCAAACCGATCAGCCGGTAGAATCCATCGCCGCAAATAATGTTGTTGACGGACTGAAATTGCGCAAACTATGGCTGGACGCGAAGGCTTCGGCGCCTCCTCCCGGCGACGCCGGCCCGCTCTCTCTGCTTTTCGATTCGCTCCAACCTGGACCTGCGACAAGCGACCTGTTGAGCGCTCAAACGGTTTTGGAGCGCGAGCTCAACTCGTTGGACGACGCGGTGGACGCCGTGAGCGACGCGCTGATGGCCGAGAGCGTGTATCAGGTAGTGCGCGGCAACCCGTTGCGCGCCGCCAGCACGGTGGAATCCATCGCGGGCGGCGCGCCGCCGCCGCCCGAACTTGAGGTCGTCCGGACGCCGCGCACCGGAATCGCTCTGACACATCGGCTGGTGACTATGTTCAGCGGAATCCCGGCGCTTCCTCCCGATTGGGGAGCGCCCGGAATTCGGTTTCGCGCCGACGCCGAGCCGCGCCTGAACGCCTGGGTCGCGAGACTGCTGCGCAATCCGGCCGACGTACGCTGCCTGGTCGACCGGCTGGACCCTGAAACGGGAGGCGTTCTGGAGACGAGAGAATTCCGCCTCAATCAACTGCGCCTGACGCCGCTCGATTTCATCTACGCTATCGAAGGCGGCCCCGGCGGACAGCAATCCGAACTCGAACAGCGCGTCATGTACGGGATTATGCGCAAGGCGGATGGTTTTCCGCCGGGCTCGCTGCTGCGCGTTAACCACGGCCGCAAGCCGGAATGGCCGGCCGGCGATCTGGGATACGGAGAGTTCGTTGAGTTGGCGAGGAC
>DASUFM010000928.1:0-5602 GCA_036274535.1 Blastocatellia bacterium | reverse complement strand
GATGCAGATGAAACTGCCGAAGCCAGGACCGGCGCGAGGAACGAAGACGACCGGCGTAAAGAAATCATCAAAGAAGGGAAGCCCGACAAAATGACCGCCGAACAGATAGAGCGCGCATTCCAACAGGTGGCGCAATCCATTCAGCAACTATCACAGGTGGCTGTCCGCACAGACGCCAGGCTTGACGCTGCGGAAGCTGGTGGACGTGAAGCCGATGAGCGCGTTGAGGCGCTGATCAACGCTCAGGTGAGATATGAGGCAAGGCAGGAAAAACTTGAAGAGGCTTTCCGCCTTGTCGCTCAGTCTCACGCGCAACTGGTAGGAATGATTCAGATGCATGAGAACCGGCTCGACGGCCAGGACGAGGCGCAGGAGCGAACCGACGTCAGGCTAGACGCTCTAATTGACGATCAGATTTCAGCGCGGAGCCAGGCAGAGGAGCGCGGGCGACTTCTCGACGAAAAGCTGCGGCTTCTTTCTGAAGCGCAGGCGCGGGCCGACGAGCAGATACGGGCGCTCGCGGCTCGCAATGGAGAATGAAACATGACCGGCGAACCCGACAAACCGAAACCCGACAAAGCAGGGAAAGCCAAAAAGCCGAAGACTCGCCGCGTCGGCCAGGTATTGGAGCGCGGCCAGAACAAATGGCTCATCAGGATCTTTATCGGCTACAAGCCGAACGGCCAGAACGACTACTTCAACAAGACATTTCACGGCACGAAGACGGAGGCGGAAAAGTGGCTGCGCGGCGCTCTCGCCAGGCGCGATCGGGGCGAACCGCTGGAAGATCCGGACATTACCTTCGCCGCTCTCTTCGAAGAATGGCTGACCAGTAAGAAGCGCAAGGCGTCAACAATGGAAATCTACCGGGTGAGGTTCGATCACTACATTAAGCCGACATTCAACGAGACGCCGATTTCCGCAGTTACCTCGCGCGCGGTTCAGAAGTGGGTGATGGGATTAGTAAACGACGATTACGCGCCCGACACCGTGCGCATGGCCTTCGCCGCTTTGCGCGGGCCGATCCGATATGCGCTCACTCACGACATGTTGCGCAAGAATCCGCTGCAGGGAGTCGAGATACCCGGCAGGGGAAAGCGCAAGGCTAATGTCCTGGAGCCGGAAGAAACGCTAAAAGTACTCGAAGCCTGCCGCCAGGCTCCGGATGGAATCTTCGCCGCGTTCCTACTCTGGGCAGGATGCCGTCCGAACGAGGCCACGGCGCTTCAATGGAAGGATGTCGATTTAGAGAAGGGAAGCGTGACCATTCGGCGCAACGTGGTGAGACTTCAGGGCGGCGGATGGATGTTTGATGAGCCGAAGACAGAAGCTGGCGTCCGCTCCTTTACCCTGCCGTCATCCTTCATCGCGTGGTTAAAGGAACACAGGACCGCGCAGCTTAAACAAAAGCTTCGCCTCGGGCGGGATTGGGCGGACTATGATTTGGTTTTTCCGAACGAAGTAGGCGAGCCGATCACCACGCCGAGCTACCACAGGATATGGCGCGGCGTCCTGGAGCTGGCTGGAGTGAGCAAGGAGCGTCAGAAAATGCGGCCGTATGACGCGCGCCATACGACCGCAACGCTGCTCTTACTTGAGCGAGTGCCGACAAAGATAGTCAGCGCCAGGCTAGGCCACGCATCAACGTCGATCACAGAGGATGTCTATTCTCACGTTCTCGACTCGATGCACGACCAGGCGACGGACGACCTGGAGCGGGTGATTTTGGGTAAAAAAAAGGCGTGATTTTAGGCGCTCACGCACTATGCACGCACAATGCTAACGCCCATAGCGTCACAAATAGTTTTGTTCTTTGATATTTAGGTGCGTGACGGTAATGATTCTCTTGTTCATTTTGGTTCTGCCTATTTCAATCCGGCAAGCAGTCCTTTGGTATAGCCAATCGATTCGGCCAGTCCCATTCCAGGGTCCTTGCCGTCTTTTTCATACTCAAAGCCGGCCAGGTGCTGGTATTTGATTTTGAGCAGGGCGGAGAGAATGGCTTTCAAATTGAGGATGCCTCGACCGCCTTCAATCGGCGTGTTCCGGTTTCCGAGCGCGGAAATATCTTTCAGATGCGCGTCATAAAGACGCTCCTGACATTTGACGATCGCTTCGGCCGGGTCGACTCCGGCGCGCGCGGTGTGCCCTACGTCTATGCAGAGGCCGATGCGCTTGTCGTATTTTTGAACGGCCTGCCATACGTCGTAAGGCGAGGGGAAGAATCCCTTGTCTTCCGGCCCATGATTATGAATGGCCAGTTTGATGTCGAACTCCTTGACCATTTTGTCCAGGATCGGCATCGCGTCCGGGCTCGGCGCGCAAACGATCGTGGGAACTCCTACGTCACGCGCGTATTCAAAGGCCTTTCGAATATCGGCTTCGCCCGTGCGCATCGCGACGTTGCCGACGCTCATCGGAATCAGTCCGGCGTCACGGAACATCTTAGCGCGCTGCTTGCGCTCCTCGGTCGTATGAGAGAGGTCGATATGGTTTTTGACGTTTTTGATGGAGATATATTTCAATCCGGCCCGCTGCAGAACTTTGATAGCTTCTTCGATAGGCAATTCGCGCACGGTGTAAGTGGCGACGCCGATTTTCAAGCCCCGCCAGGGATCCGGCTCTTCAGTCGCGCTCGACGCCACCGATGCTAATGAGGCGAAATTGACGGTGGGGATTGCGGCGGCGGCAAGGGCGCCGGTTTTAAGCAGATTGCGTCGTGAAATGATCATAGTGATTTCCTTTTGAATAGGACTTATGGGGCTTATGGGACCTGCAGGCCCTATAGGCTCCATTCAATTGGTGATAAAACGCCGATGCCTGGTAAAAGATTCAGTGAGATCGCGCACGATGCCGTCGTGGATTTCCTGCATGCGCGCGTAACGCTCGGCGCGCTCAGGGTCGGGTTTGACCCGGGTGGATTCGGCGACGGCGACGTATCTGTCGCAGAGGCTTTCGATGCTTTCCGGCTTTCCGGCGCGTTTGCGATACGCCCACAGGGCTTGAACGGCCGCGCCGACAGCCGCGCCTTCTTCGTTCTCCACGCAGACGACCTCGGCGTTGAAAACGTCGGCCAGGATCTTTCGCCAGACGGCGCTCTTCGAGCCGCCGCCGGTGGCGCGAATTTCGCGCGGAGCTATGCCGAACTCGCGCAGGCGATTCAACCCGTAATTCAGCCCCAGCGTCGCGCCTTCCATCGCCGCGCGCGCGAAGTGCCCGATTGAAAAAGTCTTGTCGCGCAGCCCGAAATAGACGCCGGTTCCGTCCGGCGCGTTCGGCGTGCGTTCGCCTTCGAAGAAGGGAATCAGCATCAATCCGTCATTGCCCGCGGGGACTTCAGCCGCGGCCTGTGACAGTTCGCCGTGCGACAGATTGAATCGCTCGCGAACCATTTCGGTGGCGACGGTCACGCTCAGCGTGCAGACCAGCGGCAGCCAGCGCCCCGAGGAATCGCAGAAGGCCGCGATCTCGCCGCGCGGATCTATTACCGGACGCTCGCTGCACGCGTAAATTGTGCCCGAGGTGCCGAGACTGACCGTGACGACGCCCGCGCGAACATTGCCCGTGCCGATGGCGCCCATCATATTGTCGCCGCCGCCGGAACTGACGATCACGCCGTCGCTCAGGCCGAATTCGGCGGCGATCTCGGGCCTCAGCGTCCCCGCGATGTCATCTGAAGCGATGATCGGCGGAAGCGCTTCGATCAGGCGCGGATCGATCGCATTGATCGCCGCCTGCGACCATTTGCGGGCGCCGACGTCGAACAGCGCCGTGCCCGAAGCGTCGCCGCATTCCATCGTCTTGCGCCCAGTCAGCCAGAAGTTGATGTAATCGTGCGGCAGCAGCGCCCATCGCAGCTTCGAGTAATTTTCCGGCTCGTGTTTCTTAAGCCATAGAATCTTCGACGCGGTGAAGCCCGCCGGCACGCCGTTGCCCACGGCCTCTATGGTCTTATCCAATCCGCCGAGCGCGGCGATGATCTCTTCGCATTCCGCGTTCGTCGAAGTGTCGTTCCATAGCTTGGCGGGGCGAATGACCTGGTCGTTTTCGTCCAGCGCGACAAAGCCGTGCTGCTGGCCTGAAACGCCTATGCCTCGCACGCTCGCGCGGTCAACGCCCGATTTGTCGAGAGCGGTCTTGACGCCGGCTCTCACGGCTGCGATCCATTCCGCCGGATGCTGCTCCTTGTGGCCCGCGGGCAGGCCCTCGATCAGCTCATAAGACTCGCTCGCGCTCGCCACGACGGCGCCGCTGGCCGCGTCGAGCAGTATTGTTTTCGTGCTCTGCGTTCCGCTGTCTATGCCGATGAAATATTCGCTCATGGTTGATTCCTCATAGGTCCTATAGGACTTATAGGACCTATAGGTCTTATAGGCCGTGTTTTAATCCTGTTTGGGCGCGACGAACCGATTTCGCAGCGTCCCCAGGCTTTCGATCACGACTTCGAACACGTCGCCGTCTTTCAACAGCACGGGCGGTTTGCGGAAAACGCCTACGCCTTCCGGCGTGCCAGTGGCGATCACGTCGCCAGGTTCGAGTGTGATGGCTTGCGAGATGTAATGTATCAGATAGGCCACGCCGAAGATCATCATCTTCGTGTTGGACGATTGCATCACCTCGCCGTTCAGGATTCCCTCGATCTTCAATGCCTGCGGGTCGGCGATTTCGTCGCTGGTGGTGATGAACGGGCCGACGGGGCAGAACCCGTCCAGGCTTTTGCCCCGCACCCATTGTCCGTCGCTGAATTGCAGGTCGCGAGCCGACACGTCGTTCAGGGGCGCGTAGCCGAAGACGTGTTTAAGCGCGTCCGCTTCGCTGACCTTGCTCGCGCGTTTGCCGATGACGACCGCCATCTCAGCCTCGAAATCGATCTGCTCGCTGATCGTGTGCAGCGTGACTTTGGCGTTGTGGCCGGTCAGGGCGTTCGTGAACTTGGTGAAGAGCAAGGGTGATTTCGGGGGCTCATTGCCGCCCTCGACGGCGTGATCGTGGTAATTGCGGCCGATGGCCACGACTTTGCCCGCGTCGACCGCCGGCAGATATTCGACCGCGTCCAGCGCGTAAGCCGATTTGGGCGTCAGCTTATCGGCCGCGAACAGCGCCGGCGAGCCCAGTTTGATCAATGAGAGCATGTCGGGCGCGATCTCGGTGATGTCCACGATGACGCCGCCTTTGAGCATGCCCAGCCGTTTGTCGTCTGAGATTTTGGTTTTGAATTGAGTCAGTTTCATAATTATTCCGTGGCCTCCAATCGCCGGCGTTGAAATTCGTCGAAAGTCACAGCCAGCACGATGACCGCGCCGATGACGGTCTTTTGAATGAATGCGGAAATCTGCAGCAGGTTTCCTCCGTTGGCCAGCACGCCCATGATCAGCGAGCCGATGATCGTGCCGATGACGGCGCCCTGCCCGCCGCTCAGGCTGCCGCCGCCGATGACGACCGCGGCGATTACGTTCAATTCGTAACCTTCGCCCGCGTTCGGTTGCCCGGTCACCAGCCGCGAAGTTTCGATCGCTCCGGCGAGCCCTGAAAGAGCGCCGAGTATGGTGAAGTAAAGCGCCTGGTAGCGCGAAACGCGAATGCCCGCGTATCGCGCCGCCTC
>DASUFM010000927.1:0-7468 GCA_036274535.1 Blastocatellia bacterium | reverse complement strand
CGCCATTTCAACAGTTTGTCGGCGAAATCGGGAAAAGTTGATGACCGCCTGCTCGATAAATTTCACAGCAGTCACTTCCCTGCCGCTTCAGCCTATTCGACTTGCATGCACCGCGATGACGCGCGCACAGTCAGCTTCAGCAAAGTCAACGTCTCGCAAGACGGCATAGAGTTCTTCTATCACGCGGATTCGCCATGCGCAGGCGCGCGGGCGGATAACAGATTTGAGATTGTCATGGTGAGGGAGGCGGCGTGACTTCAGATAAATTCTCATCGTCGCCGCTTCGATCGCGGGAATGGTTACAGCGCCTGGCGATAGTTGGCGTGGCGCTGTCGATCGCTGTCTACATAACACGCTCGGGTAATCTGGTCTTGTCGCTCGCCGCCGCGACCCTTATCAGTGAAGACCTGACTTGTATTGGCGCGGGGGTTATGTCTGCGCAAGGGCGGATCAGTCTGGAATCGGCCATCTTCGCCTGTTTCCTCGGCATCTTCGCCGGCGACATCCTGCTCTTTTTGACCGGAAGGTATGTCGGCAGACCCGCCGTGCGGCGGGCGCCGCTGAAATGGTTCCTGCGGGCAGAAGACGTTGAACGCGCTTCGGCATGGTTTTCACGGCGCGGCGCGATGGTGATTCTGATCAGCCGTTTTGTCCCGGGAATGCGATTACCGACTTATTTCGCCTCCGGCCTGCTCAACACGAATTTTGGGTGGTTCACGCTTTATTTTTCTCTCGCGGCGGCAATCTGGACGCCGTTGCTGGTTGGCTTGTCAAAAGCGCTGGGGGCCGAAGCGACAAAATCGACGCTGCTCGCCAAACAAAGTATCTTCATCAAAACGCTGATTGCGAGCGTCATCATTTATCTGATTTCGAAATTAGTGATAAGGCTTTCAACCTGGCGCGGACGGCGGATGCTGGTTTCGTCCTGGCGGAGAATGACGCGGTGGGAATTCTGGCCGCCGTGGATATTCTATCCTCCGGTCATCTGTTACATAGTTTACTTGATGCTGAAGCATCGGAGCCTGACTGTCTTCACCGCCGCCAACCCGGCGATCATAGGCGGCGGTTTTGTGGGAGAGTCCAAAATTGCGATCCTCCGCGGCCTCTCTCAAGCCGAGGGTTTCGTCGCCCGCGCCGCGCTGATTGCCGTGTCGCTCGACTACGACGCGAGAATCAGGATGGCGGAGAAATTCATGGCGTGGCGCGGATTGGGCTTCCCCATCGTGCTCAAACCGGATCAGGGGCAACGGGGATCTGGCGTTGCGGTGGTAAGGTCACAGGTTGAGTTGAATGATTATCTCCGCCGCGCCGCGGTGGATACGATCATTCAAGAATACGAGCACGGTTCCGAGTTTGGCGTCTTCTATTACCGCATACCCGGAGAAGACCGAGGCCAAATCTTTTCCATCACCGAGAAGCGCTTTCCAGTGGTGGTCGGCGACGGGGAGAGCGCTCTCGAACGGCTCATTCTCAAGGACGAGCGGGCCGTTTGTATGGCCCGCCTCTATCTTCACAAACAGCGTGACCGGTTGTGGGAGACTCCGGCCGCCGGCGAGCGCGTGCAACTGGTCGAACTGGGGACGCACTGCCGGGGCGCGATCTTTCTCGACGGCGGCTGGGTCAAGACCGAAAGCCTGGAAGAAGTCTTCGATCAGATCAGCAGAGGGTTCGAGGGATTCTACTTCGGTAGGTTCGATGTCCGCACGCCGGCGGTCGAGGAATTCAAACAGGGAAAGAACTTTAAGATCATCGAGCTTAACGGCGTGACTTCGGAAGCCACGCACATCTACGACCCGAAGAATAGCCTGTTGAAGGCTTACAAAACATTATGCTCGCAGTGGCGGATCGCGTTTGAAATCGGAGCGCGAAACCTGAAGCGTGGCGCGCGGCCAACCCCAATCAGCGCCATGGCGAGACTGCTGGTTGAATACCGGCGGCAAGCCAGATCTCATCTGACTGAACCAGCCGGTCAACGCACTAGCAAAAAGGCGAGCCAGCAATAAACTCCTTTTGCGGCGCTTGATCCGACGGCCGCTCGCTACCGCTCGCGGTACTAACTCGTCGTCTCAAAAATATTTGATAACATAGTTGGCAGAGCACTAGGGTGGTTAAAAATGGTCAAAAACTAGAAGTCCCCCCCTTGGTATTGCTAAGTTGTTGAAAAGATTGGTGGCGGCGTCCGGACTCGAACCGGAGACCTAGGGGTTATGAATCCCTCGCTCTAACCAACTGAGCTACGCCGCCGATGGTGTGTCTGGTCTTTTATACCAGTCTTCACTCAGGCCTGCCCAAACGAAGAGCGGTAATTTAGCACAAGGATATGTTTCAAACAAACGCGGCGAACACTTCGTTCGCCAGGACGGTTCCGGGGCGCGAAATTTTCAATCTGTTTTCGCCCAGTTCAATCAGGCCGGCTTCGCGCAACCGCTCTATCTCGTCGCGATAACGTTCCAGGGCGTCCACGCCGAAGCGGCGCAAATGATCATCCAGATCGACGCCGTCTTTCAGCCGCAGTCGCAAAAATAGGTTCTCGCTCTGCCGGTCGTCGTCATCGAGGTCAATCCGCTCAGCGACAGGTGACTCCCCGCTTTCCAGTTTCGCCAGATAGTCGTGGATGTTGCGAGTGTTCGACCAGCGCGTCCGGCCGTCGTATCCGGAGGCTGAAACTCCGAAAGCCCAATATGGGGCGCCAATCCAGTATTTCAGATTGTGGCGGGATTCGAAGCCGGGCAGCGACCAGTTGGATATCTCGTAATGGTCGAAGCCGTGTCGTTCGGCCTCGTCCAGAAGCGCGAAATACAT
The DNA here is from genome assembly GCA_036274535.1 of Blastocatellia bacterium. Taxonomy (GTDB): domain Bacteria; phylum Acidobacteriota; class Blastocatellia; order RBC074; family RBC074; genus JAJVID01. The sequence continues at coordinate 4,666 of DASUFM010000927.1, read as the reverse complement.
CTCGACCGTCAGTTCGTCGTCAATCGCGCGCAGTTCGCCGCGATTGATACGATGCAGCAGCGGCGCGTCCTTATAAAGCTCCAGCAGATAGACCGAGAGATGGTCCGGCTCGAGCGCGAACGCCTCTTCCAGATTGCGCCGCCAGGTCTCTATTTTCTGTTCCGGCAATCCGGCGATCAGGTCAATGCTGACGTTTGCAAATCCGGCGGCGCGCGCCGTCCGCACGGCTTCGCGCGCCTCTTCGGATGAATGCGTACGGCCGATCATCCGCAACTCGCCGTCGTCGAATGATTGCGCGCCGAAGCTCAGCCGGTTGACGCCGGCCGCGAGCAATTCTTCTAAATAATTCTGAGAAATCGATCCGGGATTCGCTTCCGCAGTGATTTCCGAATCCGGCGCGACGTCGAACACGCCGCGACAGGCTTCGATCAGGCTCGAAATCTGCGCAACGGTCAGCGTTGTCGGGGTTCCTCCGCCGAAATAAATCGTATCCACATGCCGCATTCCGGATTCATTTGAAACATTGGCGCGCTCTATCTCCTCGCGCACGGCCGCCGTATAACGCCGCGCCAGTTCCGATTCGTATCCGCCGGTTGCGAAATTGCAATAATGGCAGCGCGTCGCGCAGAACGGGATGTGAATGTAGATTCCTGCAATATCGCTCATAGGGTTCATAAGAACGACACATTATAACATCCGATGGAGTTTCATTCCTGCGAAGACTATAATGCCGCGGGCCTTCACCGCGGTGGATCCACTAGAAAATCTTCGGCGCCTGGGCTTGGGAAATTTATGCAAGGCCTGCTTACAGTCATCATTATCCTCTTGGCGATCGTCTCTCTGGCGACGGCCATGCACTCTTTAAAAGTCTTCAACCGGTTGCAGACCGCGCTACGCCAGGCCGGCCTGAAAATCACGGTTTACCCTTTCGTAACCCTCAGTATATCCGCCGGGCTCTTCGCGGGTCTGGCGGTCTTTTTATTCTACGGATCGCCGGCGCCGCCGCTCATGACAGCGGCGATCGTAACGGCGGCGCCTTCGGTCTTTGCGCTCGACAAACGCCGCCGCCGCTTTCGGGCCTTCCGGTCACAGTTACCGGACGCCCTCGAATTGATGATTCGCTCGTTGCAGGCCGGACACAGCTTCATCTCGGCGTTGCGTGTGGTCGCTATCGAAATGCCTGAACCGATCGCGCGCGAGTTCGGCAAGGCGTACGAAGAGCAGAGCCTTGGCCTGAACATGAAATCCGCGCTCGAGAATCTGGTCGAGCGCGTGCCGATTCTGGACCTCAAACTCTGCGTGACTGCGGCGCAGATCCAGCGCGAGATCGGAGGCGCTCTTTCCGAAGCGCTGCGGAACATCATCCATATGATCCGCGAAAGGTCCCGCATCGATGAAGAGATCAGTGGCAAATCAGCGCAAATGAAATGGACGCTCCATGCTATAGCCGCCTCGCCGTTCATCCTCTTCATCTCGAGCAGCCTCGTCAATCCGTCTTATATGAAAACGTTCTACGATCACCCTTATGGCGTTTACGCGCTCGCCGCGGGCGCGGCGCTGCAAATTACAGGTTGGTTTATCATCCATAAGATCGTCAACATTGAGGAATCTCCGTCTTTATTGTTCCCGCGCAGCGCTTCGAATCGAAATAAGCGGATCAGGCGCGCGTTGCCGGACGCGGTGGACCTGATGGTCGTGTGCGTAGAGGCGGGATTGGATGTGAACGCCGCGCTGCAACGCGTCGAACGCGAGATGGAGATTGTCGAGGCCAGCCTGTCGGAGGAACTTTCCGTCGCCAACCGCGAGATTCGCGCGGGCAAATCCCGCGACAAGGCGCTGCGCGGCCTGGGCGATCGCGCCGGCGTCTACGATGTAAAATTACTCGCGGCCACGCTGGCGCACACGGACCGTCTCGAAACTTCGGCAGTCTGTTCTCTGCGAGCCTTTGCCGATTCGCTGCGCAAGAAGCGCCGCCTGCGAGCCGAGAAGCTGGCGGTCAGGGCCACCATCAAGTTGATTTTTCCGCTGCTGCTCTGTATTTTCCCCGCTCTTATGATTGCGCTTATCGGCCCTGCGATCATCGAAATATCGAATCTTTTCAAATGAATAAGTCGATAAGCCGATTCTCTGTAGTAAGATTTTGGGAAATTACTTACTATACTTACTATGTTGATTGTGGCTGCGCCGCTTCTGCAAATGGAGAGACCCGACCTGACTTTAAATTGGATCATCATTGGCCTTCTTTTGGCCATTGCCCTGATCCTGAGCGTCGCTGTGGCGCGGCGCCGCCTGCGCGAACGCGATGACGACTTGGATAATTGAAACAGGCGCCTTTTGCCTGTTGTTTTTATGGGCTAAAATTCTCACTCTGTGAAATGGAGACTATCACGAGAAAAATAATGCCCGAATTCGCCAAGGAAAAAGACATATTCTTCGAACATCTCAGGCGCGCCGGATTCAAAAAGACAACGCAGCGCGAGTTGATACTCGAGGTCTTTCTCAAAACCGAGGGTCATCTCAGCGCGGAGGACCTGTACAACCTCGTCAAGGTCGAGGACCCGACAGTGGGATTCACGACTGTTTACCGCACACTGAAACTCCTGGCCGAATGCGGGCTGGCGCGGGAAGAGCGCCTGAGCGACACCCACACGCGTTACGAGCATCTTTACAATCACCAGCATCATGACCATCTGATCTGCACGGAATGCGGCCGGTTGATAGAGTTCTTCAGCGAAGAGATCGAAAACAAGCAGGACGAAATCGCCGCGCAGCATAATTTTCAACCGACGCGCCACAGTCTGCGCATCTGGGGCGTTTGCGCGGATTGCCAGGCGCAATTTCGATCAGCCAGGGGCTGAAATCTGAAATCGTGAACCGGCGAAAATCACGACAGGGTCTGCAAGTTTTGGCCATCTGTGTGGCTGCGGGCCTTTTCGTCGATTGCTCGACCCAGGGCGCGAAAGTCGAAGAAAATGAAAGAATCGATCGGCCCCGCGAGAAGATCGGCGCCGAGGATTTCATGCCGGAGGGAGTTCGGGCCATTTATGTACGCAGTTGCGCGTCCTGCCACGGCCCGGACGCGCACGGCGTCACCGCCGTCGCCCCCGACCTTTATCGCGCCAGATATCGATCACGCGAAGAGTGGGAGAAATATCTGCGCGATTCAGCGGACGCCCATCCCGTCGCTCATCCGCCGCCGTTGTGGCTGAACAAGGAGGAGATGCAGAAAATGGCGGAATACCTGGAATCTGCCACACGTCAAAATCAATGAACGTATGGGATGTATAGCCACAGAGGTCACAGAGAACACCGAGGGTATAATCATTCCTCCGTGTTCTCTGTGACCTCTGTGGCTAACAATTTTTATAAGCAATGAACGCAGAACTCGAAAAACTAGTCGAACAGATCACCGATCAGATAGTCGCGCGGCTCAGAAGCGAGCGCGGTCACGACGCGAACGGCGCCGATTACGCCGATTGCAGCCCGCATTCGCTGGCCTGCGCGCTGAACGCGGGCGCCTCGCGCATCGGCCTGGCCTGGGGACAATCGGCCGCCGCCGGCGCCGACGTGGCCAGATATATCGATCATACACTGCTCAAACCTGAAGCCACGCGCGAAGAAATCGAAAAGCTCTGCCAGGAGGCGCGCGCGTTCAACTTCGCTTCGGTTTGCGTCAACCCGACCTGGGTCAGGGAATGCGCGCACATCCTGCGTGGTTCGCAGGTGAAGGTCTGCTCCGTAGTCGGATTTCCATTGGGCGCTACTCTAGCCGATGTGAAAGCTTACGAAACCCGCCGGGCTGTTTTCGACGGCGCGACCGAAATCGACATGGTCATCAACATCGGAGCGCTGAAATCGGGCGACGACGACACGGTAAGGCGCGACATCAGCGCCGTCGTCGACGCCGCGCACGAAGGCTGCGCCATCGTCAAGGTAATCATCGAAACCGCCCTGCTCGCCGACGAAGAGAAAGTCCGCGCCTGTCGGCTCGCCAAAGAATCCGGCGCCGATTTCGTCAAAACCTCTACCGGATTCAGCAAGGGCGGAGCGACCGTCGCAGACATCGAATTGATGCGCCGTACCGTCGGATCGGAAGTCGGCGTGAAAGCCGCGGGCGGCGTCAAAGACCTGGCTTCGGCCCGCGAGATGATCGCCGCAGGCGCCACACGCATCGGCGCGAGCGCCGGCGTTAAGATCGTGCAGGAATCGCAGGGCATGAAAACGGCAGGCGCGACTTCAGGCAATTATTGATGAAAGAAGCGGTTGACGCTTTCGCCAGCCGTTTGTTACCATCGCTCCGCTTTTGAGATACGTCTTGAGATTTGATAATTAGGGCACATAACTCAGCGGTAGAGTGCTGTCTTCACACGGCAGAAGTCACAGGTTCGAATCCTGTTGTGCCCATCGGGACATTCGTCCCATAGAGAGCAATATACACAGTAAATTAGCCGGAGTAATAACTCTGGCTTTTCTTTTGTATCCCACATTCACACCCACATTCATGTGTCTTAAACCTGCTTTTTCCTGGATTCGACCGCCCGTTTCTTTGTCGCCGTCTTCTTTAGGCTTCCAATCTCCGGGCGTTTGAAGTCCTTCAACGAGTCACCGGGGATCGGCCAAACTTTCATGCGGCCCAAGTTCTGAAACTCCGCTCAGGGTATGCGTC
>DASUFM010000926.1:0-3438 GCA_036274535.1 Blastocatellia bacterium | reverse complement strand
GGACCAGTTCGTCCCACGCGCGGGCAATTTGGCCGCCGGGTGAACACGTTTGACCTTGACGCTGAAATCGAACAGGACGCCTTCTGATGAGTGCGGATCAGTGTTTTGCGGCATAACTGATTGTCTCTGTGGTCAGATGGTTTTGATTGGATGGATTGGAAGCGCCGCGCCGGGGCAGTTTGATCGAGAATTCGCTTCCCGCCCCGATTTCGCTGGCGACGTAAGCTTCGCCTCCATGCGCGAGCGCCAGATGTTTGACGATGGCCAGCCCGAGCCCGGTGCCTCCGGCTTCGCGCGAACGAGCCTTGTCCACTCGGTAAAAGCGCTCGAAGACGCGAGGCAGGCTTTCAGGCGGAATGCCCGGGCCTGTGTCGCTGACCTTGATCGTCTGGCTTCCTTCGGATTCCGCGGCGAGCACGGTGACGGTCCCGCCGGGGTGATTGAATTTTATCGCATTGTCCACCAGGTTGATCAGAATCTGTTCGAGTCGCCGCCGGTCGGCGTTGACGTAGAAATCTTCGGCGACCTGGTTGCGCAGCGTGACGCCGTGTTTGGCCGCGCGATGCGAAAGGCCGTTGAAGACATCGCCGATCACCTGCCGCAGCGACGTCAGCTCGATCGCCAGACTGACCGCGCCGGATTCGATCGCCGACAACTCGGAGATGTCATTGACGAGGGCCTTCATGCGTTCGGCGTTGCGCTGGATCGTGTGCAGAAAACGCAGGCTGTTTTCGGCGTCGTCAATGCCGCCGTCGAGCAGCGTTTCGGCGTAGGCGGTGATCGCGGCCAGCGGCGTCCTGAGTTCGTGCGAGACGTTCGAGATGAATTCCTGCCGGACTCGCTCCAGCATTTCGAGTTTTGTGACGTCGGTGAACGCGCAGACCACGCCGTCGATCCCCCCGCCGGCCGGGTTGTCGGATAGGCGCAGCGGCGCCGCATGAAGCCTCAGGATGCGGCGGTTTTGCATCCCGGCCCGCCCCTGGGCAGGCGGTGTGGACGCGCGGGTTTCGACGCGGGCTTCGGCGCGCTCGCCGGTGAGGAGCGCGGACGCAAAGACCTTGTGAAGTTGAGGGTCGCGGCTGATGTCAGTGAGTCGTATGATCGGGCGCGGTCCCGCGCCCAACAGCTCTCGCGCCGCGTCGTTGATAATCAATACGTTCGACTCGCGGTCCGTGATGACCAATCCTTCCGCGACCGAGGCAACGATCGAACGCAGCAGATTCTCGTCGCGTTCGGATTTCACGAGCGCGTTCTGCAACCGCCGATTGGTCTGTTCCTGGTCGTCGAGCAGGCTGAGATGCTGCCTGAAGACGTATCGCGCAATAAGGCCGGTCGTCAGGCCTACGAGAATCGTGGAAATGACGTGCGAAGCGACCACTCCCATGCGCGGAAAGGCGATGGTCTTCACGGTCTCATATGCCGCGAAAAACGTGACTACCGCCAGGGTGGCGAGAGTGATCTTCTTTGTCTGAGGCGTCATGATTGCTGATTGCGGATTGCGGATTGCGGATTGCGGATTTTGATTCCTGAAATCGTAAAGCGCGGAGAATTTATTGAAATATTTCTTCAATCCGCAATCCGCAATCCGCAATCAATCAGTTGTTTTAGTGGGTTCCGCGCCGGGACGGAAACGATAGCCAATTCCGATCACTGTTTCAATGAAGCCGCCGCAGGGGCCCAGTTTCTTTCGCAGGCCGCTGATGTGGACGTCCAGCGTACGGGCCTCGCCGTAATATTCCAGTCCCCAGACCTGGTCGAGCAGTTGTTCGCGCGGCGCCACGCGCCCCTTGTTGCGCGAGAGAATAGCCAGCAGCGCGAACTCCTTGCGGGTCAGCTTGACGTTCTTTCCCCGGCAGGTGACTGAAAAGTCGGCGTAATCGATCCTGAGCTGGCCGTCGTCATAAAACTTCGGCGACCTCTCTTCGTACCCTGAACGGCGCAGCGCGGCGCGCACGCGGGCGACAAGCTCGCGCACGCCGAAAGGTTTCGTGATGTAATCGTCGGCCCCGAGGTCCAGGCCGCGGACTTTATCTCCCTCCTCGGTTCGCGCGGTGAGCATAATGATCGGCGTGCGCCGCGTCTCTTCTTCCGTGCGAAAACGGCGGCACAACTCGAATCCGCTCATCCCCGGCAAATTCAGATCGAGCACAATCAGATCGGGCGTCGAACTGGCCAGGGCGCCGGTACTCCCGGCCAGGCCACTCTGTCCCGTCTGCCCGGTTTGCCCCGTTTGCCCCGTTTGCCCCGTTTGCCCCGTCTGTTTGGATTGTCCTTTGCCGAGCGCTATGTTCAACCCCGCTTCCCCGGTGAGCGCCACCTGAGCGACGAACGAGCCGTCGCGCTCGAGATTGTAACGAATACTCTCGGCGATGTCAGGATCGTCTTCGATGATGAGTATAAATGGTTTCATAACACGGTGGTTGGTGGTTGGTGGTTGGTGGTTGGTCCGCAGCGTTTCCGAACCAACCACCAACCACTACCTTGCGATCTGGCTATGCTTGATCACCAGAGCTTCGGCCATGTAAACGATCAGCTCGCAGATGTCGGTGACATAATCGCCGATGCGCTCCAGGTGTTTGGCTACCAGCAACAACCGGGCCGCGCGCCCCGCCGCGGCCGCGTCGCGAGACATCCGGTCGAGCAGGTCGTGAAAGATGCGGTCGTAAAGCCGGTCGATGTCGTCGTCGCGCTCGATCACCGCGCGCGCGGCGTTGGCGTCGGAAGCGGCGAATGCGTCGAGCGACAGCCTCAGCATTTCGCATGCCAGCCAGCTCATCTTGGGCAGATCAAAATAAGGTTTGAGCTGCGGTTCGTCATTCAAATAGATCGCGGCGCGGGCGATGTTGCACGCATGATCGGCGATGCGTTCCAGGATCGGCGTGATCTTGATCGCCGTGACGACAAGCCGTAGATCGCTCTCCTCCGACGAATGCATCGATAACAGCCCGACGCAGATTCGATCCGCCTCCAACTCCAGAGCGTCAACGCGGTCGTCGTCTCTCAACACCTGCTCCGCCAGGTCCGTGTCGCGCTCAATCAACGCTCGGGTGGCATGGTCAATCGCGTTCTCGACTTCGCCGCCCATCAGCAGCACATGATCGCGCAGCTCATTCAATGCCGATTCCGGCAAATTCCGCATATTCTCACCTGGAAAAAAATGTAGCCCGCCGGCCGCTGATAGGGATTGCGGCAGCTCGCCTCTGTGATTATCGTTAATGTGGAAATTTGCCATTCGATTCACCGAAAAACAAGCGCTGGTGGAAATGACGCGCGCTGAATATCACGTCTTCAATGAAGCATAGTGTGAAGCAAGCATTTTAAGAACGTCGGGTTAAGTTTGGGTTAAATCCTGGTAAAGACTCTATTATTTTTCCTGGGCAGCGCCGGCGGCGCGCGGCTAAGTAAGAGGTTGAAAAGAAAGGGGCGCTTCCGTTCAGG
>DASUFM010000925.1:0-6871 GCA_036274535.1 Blastocatellia bacterium | reverse complement strand
ACGGGCGAGGCCGTTGTTCGGCAGCCGCCCCGGAGATTTGCAGCCGGGCCTGGATGACTGGTACGACCGCATTCATCCCGATGACGTGGACCGGGTCAAAGCCCGTTTTGACGAGTTCATGCGGAATGACGGTCGCAACTGGTTCGACGAATACAGATTCCGCCGCGCCGACGGCTCCTATGTCCACATCCTCGATCAGGCCCAGAAGTTTTACGACGAGAGTGGAACGCCGATTCTGATAGCCGGCGCGATGAGCGACATCACCGCTCGCGTGCAGGCCGAAGAGGCGTTGCGCGCGAGCGAAGAGCGGTACCGGCTCCTCACCGAAATCTCGCCCGACGGCGTCATGATCGCCGGCGAGGATGGGACGATTCATCTGGCTAATCAGGCGATGCAGCGCATGCTGGGCGTCGCGCCGGAGCAGGTGATCGGACGCAACCTCTTCGATTTCTTTCCGGCCAGATGCGTGGCTCAATACCGCGATTGTCTGACCGAACTGCTGGTGAGCGAAGTCCCGGAGTGTCAGATCGAAGTCGCTTTTCAGCGCGATGACGGCAAAGTCGTTCCCGTGGAACTCAGCGCCGTGCGGTTCGATTGGAACGGGCGGACGTTCGCGCAGTACATAGTTCACGACGTCAGTGGGCGAAAAAAGGCCGAAGCCGAGCGCGAGCGCCTGCACAAGGAGATCGAAGCCGAGCGCGACCGCCTCCGGCAGATTCTGGAACAGATGCCGATCGGCGTGGCCATCGCCGAAACGCCTTCGGGCCGCACGATTTTCACCAACCGCGAAGCTGAGTCGCTCTGGCGTCACCAGATGCTTCATTCCGAGGATTATCAGGGATTTGCGCAATACGGCGCGCTGCATGCCGACGGCAGCCCGTACGATGCGGAAGAATATCCCATTGCGCGCTCTCTCATCTCCGGAGAAGTGGTCAAGGGCGAAGAGATGAGATATCGGCGCGGAGACGGGTCGGAAACCGTTTTCTCCGTCGATTCCGCGCCAATCAACGATTCGAAGGGCCGCAGGGTTCTGGCGGTATCCACTTTTATCGACATCGCCGGGCGCAAACGGGCCGAGGAGGCGATACGCGAGAGTGAGGAGCGATTCGCGAAAGCCTTCCTCGCCAGCCCCGACGGCCTCGTCATTTCCCGCATCGTTGACGGAATCATCCTCGAAGCCAATGACAACTTCGCCGCGCTGACCGGCTACACCCGGGATGAAATGATCGGAAAAAGCACTATCGAGCTCGGCATCTACGCCCATCCGGAGGATCGGTATCGCATGCTGGATATATTGAAAGAACAGAATTACGTTCGTGACTTTGAATTCGAAGTGAAGCGGAGATCCGGCGAAAAGCGCCTGATCTCGTTTTCGGCCGAACCACTCGAACTTCACGGCGAGCATTGCTGGCTCACGATTGTCCGTGACGTTACCGAATCCAAGCAGGCCGAAGAAGCGCTGCGCGAGAGCGAGGAGCGGTTCGCCAAGGCTTTCCGCGCCAGTCCGGACGGCATGATCATCACTCGCCAGTCCGACGGCGCCATTCTCGAGATCAATGACAGTTGGAGCAAGATACTCGGCTATGCGAGCGAAGAGGCGCTCGGCAGGAGATTGACTCAGTTCGACTTTCTGGTCGATCCGGAGGACCGCCAGCGCGTCATGGCGATTCTGGAAGAGCAGGGTTACCTTCGCGACTACGAGATGACGTTGAAGCAAAAATCGGGCGAAACGATTCTGGTCAGGATCTCGGTCGAGCCGATCGAACTTCGGGGGGAACGGTGTTTTGTCACGATTATCCATGACATCACGCGGCGCAAGCTTGCCGAAGAAGCGATGCGCAGGAGCGAAGAGCAGGCGCGCCGCCAGTTAGCCTACATAGAGGCGATCTACGCCACGGCCCCGGTCGGCCTCTGTTTCGTGGACACCAATCTGACATACCTCAGCCTGAACGAGCGTTTGGCGGAGATCAACGGCAAATCCATCGAAGACCATATCGGCCGCACGGTGTCCGAGGCCTTGCCGGACATGGCCGAGCTGCTCGAGCCCATTTTCCGGCGCGTAATAGAGACCGGCGAACCGGCTTTGAATGTCGAACAGCGCGTTGTCAGGAAAGCTCAACCGAACGTCATCCGCTATTTCATGGCCAGCTTCTACCCGATCAAAAACGGGGGCGGGCGGGTGCTCGGCGTCAACGTGGTCGTCATGGACATCACCGAACGCAAGAAGACCGAGGAGAAACTGGAACGCCTGCTGCGCCAGGAGAAGGCGGCGCGCGCGGAGGCCGAATCGGCGAACCGTATGAAAGACGAGTTTCTCGCCACCATTTCGCACGAATTGCGCACGCCGCTCACTTCAATTCTGGGCTGGGCGCGCCTGCTCACCGGCGGCGGGCTGACCACGCCGCAAGCCCGCCACGCCCTGGAGGTAATAGCGCAGAGCGCGCAATCGCAGAACCGATTGATCGAGGATATCCTGGACACTTCGCGGATCATCACCGGCCGCCTCAAACTCGACGCCCACCCGGTTGTGATCGAGCGCATCTTTCAGGCCGCCGTCGATGTCATACGGCCGAGCGCCGAAGCGAAAGGAATAGTCTTGAGCGAAACGATTGAAAAGCCTGACAGCATAGTCTTCGGCGACGCCAACCGTCTGCAGCAGGCCGTCTGGAATCTGCTCTCGAACGCCGTCAAGTTCACGGGCGAAGGAGGGCGCATCGAAGCGCGACTGGGACGCGCCGAGGGGCAGGTGGAAATCGCGGTCAAAGACACCGGCATAGGCATCGAGCCCCAGTTCCTGCCCCACGTCTTCGATCGGTTTCGACAGGCGGACGCATCCTCTACGCGCGAGTTCGGCGGCCTGGGCATCGGTCTGTCCATCGTGCGCCACATAGTCGAGATGCATGGCGGCGCCGTCTCAGTCACGAGCCCCGGCAAAGGCCGGGGGGCGACGTTCAAAATCAGGCTGCCTCTGATTTCGGGGTCGCGACCGTCGCGGCTCGCTCAACCCGCCCAGCCTGCCCAACCTGCCCAACCGCCGCCGAGCCCTGAACCGCCGCCGCCCGAGATCAAAGAGCGAACGACTTCGGGAAACGGCCACAGGCTGGACGGCGTGCGCGTGCTCCTGGTCGAAGACAATCTGGACACGCTCGAGATGCTCAAATTCATTTTTGATGAGTCCGGGGCCGAAGTGATCACCGCTACATCGGTGGACGAGGCGCTCCAGGCCCTGGATCGCTTCAGGCCTGACGCGCTGGTTTCGGATATCGCGATGCCGGATCGCGACGGATACGACCTGATTCGCGAGATCCGTTCGCGCGAACCGGAACGGGGCGGTAAAATCCCGGCCGTCGCGGTTACCGCCTACGCCAGAGCTGAAGACCGCGTGCGGGTTCTGGCCTCCGGTTTCCAGATGCACATCGCCAAACCGATCGATCCTGATGAACTGATCGCAGTGGTGTCCAGTCTCACCGGTCATATTCATTACTGACAGATGTCAGATGTCAGATGTCAGATGTCAGTAGAACCGCGCCACATCTGACATCTGACATCTGACATCTGACATCTGTCTTCATCCTGCTTTCCCAGTCTTCACCTTCGATTGCCAGCCTCTTTCGATCAGGCTTTTAACCACGATAACCAGTTCGACCGGCTCCACCGGTTTGGCGATGTGCATCTGGAAGCCGGCGTAGAGAGCGCGAGTGCGGTCTTCGACGCGGCCGAAGGCCGTCAGCGCGACGGCGGGCAAGACTCCGTCGTGCGCCCTTTCCCATTCGCGCAGTTTACGGATCAAACTGAAACCGTCTTCGCCCGGCATGGCCAGGTCGCAGACGAGCACGTCGGGGCGGCGCGCCGAGGTCAACAGCTCGAGCGCTTCTCCGGCTGAAGCGAAGGCCGTCACTTGCGCGCCATACGATTCCAGCACTGAAGCGATCAACTCGCGCGCGTTAGCCTCGTCGTCCACGACGGCCGCCCAGACGCCCTCCAGAGACTTCGTCTGAGCGCCTGCCGCCGGCAGGCGCTCAGTTTCGGTAGTATAGATGGCGCGGACCGGCAGTTTGACTATGAATGTCGCGCCTTTTCCTTCGCCCTCGCTTTCGGCATAGACGCTGCCCCCGTGCATTTCGACCAGTTGCCGCACCAGGGACAAGCCCAGGCCGAGTCCGCCCTTGCGCCGGGCGCCGGACGCGTCGGCCTGTAGATAACGCTCGAACATGTAAGGCATGAATTCCGGACTGATGCCGCGCCCCGTGTCTGACACGCTGATCTGAATGTAGGGATCCACTCGCCCCAGTCTTACTTCGACGCGCCCGCCTTCGTCGGTGAATTTGACGGCGTTCGAGAGCAGGTTCCAGACCACCTGTTGGAGGCGGTCCGGGTCGCCTGTGATCTGGTCGGCTTCGCGATCCAGTGTGGCTTCGAGCATGATGCCCTTGGCATCCGCCGCAGGGCGCACGACGTCCATCGCTTTTTCGATCAACGGCGCCAGGTTGACCGGGTGCACTTCGAGCCTCAGTTTGCCCCTGACAATGCGCGCCGTGTCCATGAGGTCTTCGATCAATTGCGATTGCATTCGCGCGCTCCGCTCGATGATCTCGGTGGCGCGCTGGTAGAGCTCTTCGTCGGGCCGTCCCTGCCGCAGAATGCGTGTCCAGCCGAGGATCGCGTTCAGCGGAGATCGCAGCTCATGCGAGACCAGGGCTATAAACTCGTCTTTAGAGCGGCTGGCGTCCTCATATTCGCTCCGCGCCATACGCTCGCGTTCCAGGGCTTCTCGCGCCACCGTCTCAGCCTGCTCACGGCCCGAGCCTTCACAGGCGGATATCACTTTGACGTAGCCGATTATCTCCCCCGCGTTATCTTTCAAAGGGTTGATCGCGCCGGAAACCCACAACCGAGACCCATCTTTCCTTGCCCGCCAGCCTTGCTCCGCCACGCTCTCTTCGCTCTCTGCGGCTTCAAGTTCGCGCTCCGGCGCGCCCTCCCTTCGTTCCTCCGGCAAAAAGAGAATCGCGAAACTCTCGCCGACTATCTCCTCTTTCTTGTATCCGAAGGCCTTCTCCGCCCCCTTATTCCAGGTCAGGATGCGCCCGTCCGGATCGATCGCGAAGACTGAGTAATCGGATATACTCTCCACCAGGAGACGGAAAAGCTTTTCGTCCTCAAGTTTCGGCTGTTCCGAGCCTTCTTCTCTTTCATACTCTTCGCCATTGTTCATCGCCTATAGCCTCAAGACATTTAGGGCATATTGCGGAGAGAGATCTGATTCGACGCGAGCGGAGAAAGCGTCGCCACATTCAAATGACCGGCAAATGACGGGCGGATTTATGAATAATTTATTGTGGAGGAGTATCAACTTATTGTAGCAGTTCTGGTTTGGCGATGGCAGGGCAATCAAAGTTAAATCGAAAAGGTACGCCGTTTGCTCTTTCTGATTACTTAACATTGTCGCTTAACCGCTCGGCTCCGGGAAGAATCATTACCGCCTTGTATTTATCTTATCGGAAAGAAATCAAGGCTCTTGCGGCGCCGTTTTTTGGAAGCGACAAAAATGTTATCTTCAACGCCTGTCAAAACAATTTTGTATGATTTAGACTTTTAATAGCGGAACGGTCCGACACCTGAAGTCTTAATTGGAGTTTTAGATAAGTCATATGGTAGATGATGTAGCGAAAATAAAAAGCAAGAGATTGACGGCCTTATTGGAAGTCAGCCAGGCCCTGGGATCGACGCTGGACACCAGGGCCGCGGTGGAGAAAGTTCTGGAGATATTGGACCGCGAATTGGGGATGAAGCGCGGGGCGATCTCGCTGCTCGAAAGCGAGGGCAATTTAAAGATTCAATACGCGTACGGGTTGAGCGAAGGCGAACGCCAGCGCGGGCGCTACAAGATCGATGAAGGGGTCACTGGTAAAGTGGTGGCGAGCGGCAGGCCCATTGTAGTGCCGCAGGTCAGCAAGGAGCCGCTGTTTTTATACCGCACGCGTAAGCGCTCTCCTGATAAGGAAGAGTCGTTCATCTGCGTGCCGATCAAGGACCGGCGCAAGACCATCGGCGCGCTTTCGATCACCTACCCGTATAAACAGAACCGCAATTACGAGGATTCCGTGCAACTGTTGACCATCGTCACTTCGATGATCTCGCAGAGCCTGAGGCTCGCGCAACTGGTCGAACAGGAGCGCGCGCAGTTGCAGGACGAGAACGCCCTGCTCAAGCGCGAACTGCAGCAGAAGTACGATTTCAGAAACATCGTGGGCACGAGCAAGGAGATGCGCGACGTTTACGAGCAGATCGCGCAGGTCGCCCCGTCAGGCGCCACCGTGCTGATTCGCGGCGAATCCGGCACCGGGAAGGAACTCGTCGCCCATGCCATTCACTATAACAGCCCGCGCTCGTCGAAGCCTTTCGTCAAAGTCAACTGCGCGGCGCTGCCTGAATCGCTGATCGAATCGGAGCTGTTCGGTCACGAGAAGGGCGCTTTCACCGGCGCCGTGGCGCGCAAGAGAGGCCGGTTCGAATTGGCCGAAGGCGGCACGCTCTTCCTGGATGAAATCGGCGATCTCTCGCCCGCCATGCAGGTCAAACTGCTACGCGCGCTGCAGGAGCGCGAGTTCGAGCGCGTCGGCGGGACTGAGACGATCAAGGTCAACGTGCGCCTGATCACGGCGACGAACGTGGATCTGGAGCAGGCGGTCTCCGACGGGCGCTTCCGCTCTGATTTGTACTACCGGTTGAATGTTTTTTCGATCTACCTGCCGCCGCTGCGAGAGCGCAGGACCGACATCCTGCTGCTGGCCGACCATTTCCTGGACAAATACGGCAGCCAGAACGGCAAACGCATCAAACGAATTTCCACGCCGGCCATCGACATGTT
>DASUFM010000924.1:0-2269 GCA_036274535.1 Blastocatellia bacterium | reverse complement strand
AGTGCTAGTTGTACCGAGTCCGACAAGTTCGGGTCTGGTCAATTGCGCCAGCGAATTTAGTTTGCCCCACTCCTGTTGATTCGCATCGTTATAGGCCTCGCGATACGCCTGCCCCTCTTGCTGCATAAGATCATTCTCGCCGGCATAAATCGCGGCGTCGCGCACGGCGGCCGGAGTATCGGCGCCGAGCGGATTACTAAACTGATTCTTGAGCGACTGTCGCGCGCGGGCAAAACTGTAGCCGATGCCGGGATCAATCTGCGGCTTCCACTCGCGCGCCGCCTTGATGTCCTCCGTGTCGGGCGGCGTCATATAGCCAAACTGATTCTGGGTCGACGACGTTCCCGTCGTCGCGCCCATCGTCGTGCCTGACTGCTCGCTCTGCGTATTCTGCTGTGTGGTCTGTTGCTTTTTCTTCGACATTGATCAGCCTCAAAAGCCGCTCGCGCGTGAGCGTCATCCGAATCCATTCGAGCGGGCGGCCGTGCGAGCGCCCTTTAAACATCGTCAATCCGTCTCTCCCCATCCCGCACATCAGATTGACGCGCATCGCGCCTCTGTGTCTTGAGCAAACCCAGGAGTAAAGTCTTTCCGCCGTCTGATCATCGATCAGCAACTGTTTGCCGACCTGGAAACAGGCGAGGGCGAGGAGTTCGGCGTCAGACTTCCGCGGCGCCGAGAAGAAGAATTCGTAAGACTTCGGCGCGATCAGAACGAGAGTGATGAGTCCGCTGTAGATTTGATCGGGATTGAGAACCGCGATGTCTATCTGCTCGGGCCTGCGCGAACGTTCCAAAGACTCTTCCCAGGTATCGGCGCCGAAGATCTGTTGGGCGTTACTCCACCAGAGCGGGATGTCTTCAGTTTCCCACTCGAAGGCGATCTTCAGCATCGCCTGGTCATCTACTTGATTCGGGTCAAGCCGGCGGAGAAACATTAAGGAGAGAGATGCGCCGCCCTGCGCATCGCGCCAAGCAATTCGTTGATTTTGTTGATCACGGCCTGAAGTTCCGCCTGTGTTGGCGGATTCGACGCGGTGATAGTCAGATTCGCGACTGCAAGAATTCTTTCCGCGAAGGCCATCGGAGCCAACGCTGGCAGCGGGGGACGGGTTTGCTCCTCGATTAAAACCGGTTGGGTATCATCAAATATTCCAGCGTCACCCCTCATCGCCTCATCCTCCTGATGCTTGCCTCAACATTGACCTCGTCAATGCGATCGCGCGGCGTCGCGGCGGTCCCAGTCCACTGGCCGCTGATCCGGGCCGTCCACAAATTCAACTCGCGTAAATTGATCTGTTGCCGTTCGCCGCGCTTAAGGTTCGGACTCGTGATGGCGATGTTGCCCGAAACGCTTTGAGCAGGATTTTCGAAAGGTTCATTCTCGATCTCACCATTTTCATTTTCTCCATAGATGGCGAACTGGCCTGACTGAAACCTGCCAGTCACGCGGAAGGCGCTAATGCGCTTCGCCCGCTCCTCATCGCCGCCGTCCGAATACTGCCATGCGGCGAAATAAGGCACGGTATTGGGCGTAGTCACATCCACGCTGTTAAACTCGTATGTCTGCCAAACTGGCGTAGGAGATCCGGTTTTTCGTCCGCCAGCGATGAAATAAAAGCGGTTTTTCACCGTCGCCACTCCGCTAATCACCATATCAGCAGTCGGCGAACTCAATTCAATTGGCGGCATCCACATCTCATGCGGAAGGCTGTAGGGGAGGATCAGTGTAGTCCACCATCCATCTGCGTTTAACCTGTCGGCGCTGTGAACGTAGCAGACAAGTTCATCAAGCGGCGCGTGAGCCACATAAACTTTGCCATCGTCCCATCCTTCCGTAATCTCCCTCACGTCGGCTCCAAACTCGAACTCTTCGCTGCCCGGTTCCCCGTCGAAGGCAGATCGCGTTGGGCCATTATGCGTCCACCCATAGAGCCGGCCGTTAACGAAGACCAGAGAGTAGGGATTATGAAAACCGCGCTTCCAGAACGGGCGCGTCGTAATCGGCGCGTAGGGCAGATTCGAGAGCGTTGCGATCTGCAGGCTGTTAGGGGTCATCAGGAAGAGACGCCCCTGCGCCACCTGATATCCGATGATAGTATGGGGCGGATCAAGGCGCAGATTCAGATTGATCATGGCGCCTTCGATGTTATTGCGCTTGGCTGGCACGAGGTTTGGGCCAGGAGGTTGCGCCGGCACAGTGGTTTTCCCGAAGCATGAGATAAAGATAGGATTGCCGCCAAGCGTGGCGATGTATCCACAACTCGGCG
>DASUFM010000923.1:0-4085 GCA_036274535.1 Blastocatellia bacterium | reverse complement strand
CCTGGCGAATATCCTGCAGCGTCCCGCAAAGTGAGCCGCAGGCCAGGCGCGCTCGACGCGAGAATTGACCGAGTCGAATAGGAACGCAAAAAGCACAAAGAAGAACGCAAAAAGCGTAAATATTGTTTGGAACCGAGTTCTGCTTTCCAACCGCCTTGCGCTTTTCGTGTTCTTCTTTGTGCTTTTTGTGTTGAAATTCGACCCGGATAGCCGCGTCAACGCGCATTCGGTCAGATCAATCCGAAAACAGTCGAATTCCTGGAATTGCTTTGTTTGTCCTGACATAAATGGCTTTGAAAACGATTTGAGAAATATTTGATGGCCAGTTTGAAGATTTTCAAAGCCGATTTAGCCATTGTATGGCGCGAGTCGACTGGACGGACGATCCGCCGCGCCTTGCGCGAATCGCCGTCCCATGAATTGTGTCATAATGCTACGCGTGGGCAAACGCGTAAGTAATCAATAGGAGAAGGACATGAGTCAACAAACAGCAAAAACTCTCAATCAAGCGGAGGTTCAGGCGTTTGCCGACCGGATGCTGGACACTCTAAACAAAGCGGCGGCTGCGTTAATGATCAGCGTCGGTCACAGGACCCAACTGTTCGACACGCTGGCCGACCTGCCGAACGCGACAAGCGAGCGCATCGCGAACGCCGCCGGGTTGAACGAGCGCTATGTCCGCGAATGGTTGGGCGCGATGGTGACGGCGCGGATCGTTGATTATGACCCGGCCGAGGGAACTTACTTTTTGCCGGGTGAGCGCGCCGCATTCCTGACGCGGGACGCGTCGCCGAACAATCTCGCGGTGACCGCGCAGTTCATCCCCGTGCTCGCCTCAGTGGAGAACGAAATCGTCGAAGCTTTCCGAAAAGGCGGCGGCGTACCCTATTCGTCATACCCGCGTTTCCACGAAGTGATGGCCGAAGAGAGCAATCAGACGGTCGTCGCCGGCCTGATTGACGCGATCCTGCCGCTCGTCCCGGGCCTGACCGAAGCCCTGCGTGAAGGCATTGACGTGATGGACGCCGGTTGCGGCCGCGGCCGCGCGCTGATCCTGATGGCCAGAACCTTCCCGAAGAGCCGCTTCACCGGCTTCGATTTTTCGGGAGAGGCGATCACGGACGCCGGCGCGGAAGCGGCCCGCCAGGGACTTGCCAACATTCGCTTCGAGGCGCGGGATGTGGCCGGCATCGACGAGACCGCGCGCTACGACCTGATTACCGCCTTCGACTCGATCCATGACCAGGCGGCGCCGCGCAAAGTCCTGAAGGCCATCGCCCGCGCGCTGCGTCCCAAAGGAGTCTTCCTCATGCAGGACATCTACGCGTCCAGCCGCGTCCACAAGAACATTGATCATCCGCTGGGGACTTTCACTTACACCGTCTCTTGCCTGCATTGCATGACCGTCTCGCTGGCTCTCGGCGGTGAAGGGCTGGGCGCGGCATGGGGCGAAGAGAAGGCGCTGGAACTTTTGACGGAGGCGGGCTTCAACCGGGTTGACGTCAAACGCCTGCCTCATGACATCATCAACAATTACTATATCGCGGAAAGGATCTGAATAAGTGAAAGGCAGGAAAATGAAGCATAGGGCTGGTCTTATTCATTTTTCTGCCTTACATTTTACTGTCTGGTAAGTCTCGGTGGCCGAAACAATGATCAACGCCTCCGACCGTATAAAAATCTGAGCGCATCTGCGTCTTTCTGCCTGAAGGAGTCGATAGATGAAGTTCGGTAACTTTCGACCCATTCGGTTGATGGGTAGTGTGATGTTGGCGATCTTCGCCGGCGGTGGCCATATGAAGGCGCCAATCGCCAATCTGGCTTTCGCCCGGAACGGCAAGGCGAAAGCGCAAGACTCACGTCCGTCGGCCCCCCTTCCTGCTGAACCGCACGCCAAAAATGCAGTCGTGTTTTCGAGGCACGAGGACTTCATTCCTTCGGTTGCGTTCTCGCCCGATGGAAAGCGTCTGGCCAGCGCGGGAGATAATTCCGTAAAGGTCACTGATCTCGAAACCGGAAAAGAATTGTTGAAGCTGAAAAGCTCGCGCGGCATGCATTTCTTTTCGGTCGCATACTCGCCTGACGGGCGAACGCTGGCAGGCGCGCAATCAATGCTGAAAGAGAAATCGAGCCGCCGCACGGGCGATACCACCATTACCACATTGGTGTATTACGGCGAGGTTCTGGTGTGGGACGCTCAAACCGGTCAGGTAAAAACGAGACTCAATGATGACAATGGATCGGCATGGGCGCTCGCCTTTTCGCCTGACGGCAAATGGCTGGCTATCGCCACCGGCCCGACAATCGTAGACAAAGACTGCAAGAATGACTGCCCAGCCTTTGGGGAAATCACGCTGTGGGAGACCGGCGGTTGGAAGCTGATTCGCCGATTGCGAGCGAGTTCCGCGGCGATCCGGGCTATAGCTTTTTCTCCGGACGGGCAGCTGATTGCGGGCGGCTCAGGTTTGATAGACGGCGGGCGCGGCGCGTCCGTCGAAGAGGAATCCAGATTTGAAGTCTTTTTATGGGATGCCCGGAGCAGCGACTTAAAGCAAAAGCTTCCGGGTCATATCAGACCGATCACTTCTCTTGCGTTTTCACCCGACAGCCGTCTGCTGGCGAGCGCGAGTTATGATCGAAACCTGAAGATTTGGGATTGCAGCACATATGAATTGAAAACGACTGCGTCCGACATGATGCTTTCGGTGGAAGAGATACAAACGATCGCCGATGCGACGAGCGCCAAATCTGGAAAAAATCCGGCGCCGCCAGTGAGCTGGCTGAACGCCATAAGCTTTTCACGCGACGGCAAACAGGTTATCGGCGGCAGTGGCGACAGTATCATCCGCTTATATGATAGTGAGTCCGCCAGACTTGTGGGCGTTCTGAAACCTCCCGGGTGGCCCTTTTCCAGCACATTCGCCATGGTTTATCCGACCACGGGCGCGGACTCCGCCGCGCCTCCTGTTTACAGACCAACTCCCATTGTCATTACCGGACCTGATGTGGGATTGCTCATGAGGATGCGCGGGCGCTGGCCGTTTCACAGCGGCTCGCTGAATTCCATGGCGCTCTCGCCGGACGGCAGAACCCTGGCGATCGGGAACTACGACGGCAAAATTCGTTTACTCGTCTTGAAGTAGTTGATTCGTGAGATTTCGGCGGAAGAAGGGCCGTCTTCGATCAATAATACATTCATAAATACATTCATAATCCGTCCGGTTTTTCCAGGGCTTGCTGGGTAAACATATCGTCTTTCAATCCCGTGTTGAAGCGAATATCTTCGAGCGTCAGGATGGTCTTCGTTCCTTCGGCGGGCGTGCTCATCTCGACCCGCTTCGCGATCCAGACGCCGGAGATTTTTTCGAGATTACCGGCTTTCATAACCCGCTGTTTCCGGCCCTGTTTATCATACATCTCGGCCAGAACGGCGTAAGGCGCGTCTTTCGGGACCCATATGTAGATATAAGCGTATTGGGATTTGTCCGGCGACACGGGGCGCGCCTCTATCTTATAGGTCCTGCGACCGTCGATCTCTTCGGCCTCGCCGATGAGCTTGTAGGTGAAATCGTCCAGCGCGCGCTCGGACATGTCCTCGTTGGTGAAATCGGCGCCGAAGAAGCGCTGGCGGCGGTCCTGCGCCGCGAGGCGGCGGACGCGTCGAATCGCGGGCGTATACAGCCATTGGCGGTCGGCCACGCCGCGCCGGTTGATTGAAAGCAGACCTACGCCGCGCGCTTCCGGCGGATCGGTAAATCGTATAAGAGTCTTGCTGTCGCCCAGCCCGCCGAGTTTACGCATTGTGAATTTCCTGCTGCGTACTGTCCCATTCCTGTCTATCACATCCAGCTTTGCGCGCCACGTAACGTCGCGGCTGGCGTCCTGCCTGTAAACGCCCTCCATGATTTTTCGAGCGTCCTGCGCTCGACTTGGGCCGGCGAGCGCCAGCAGGCAAAAGATGGAAAGCAATGCGGAGCTCTTCAAAATCATCTTTTCTCCTTAATGCTCACAGGTTTTCTGAAACGCCGCTACTAACCGCGCCATGATGCGCATTGTAACGTACAATCCGCAATCGCAATGCGTAT
>DASUFM010000922.1:0-2839 GCA_036274535.1 Blastocatellia bacterium | reverse complement strand
CACAGAGACACAGAGACACAGAGAGAAGAAAACAAAGAGAAGTGGTCTACTTTTCTCATCGTTTCCATCTCTGTCTGTCTCTGTGTCTCCGTGCCTCTGTGGCTAATCTTTCTTCCCTTGCCGGGCGTAAGCGTAGAGCGCCAGCCCGATCAAGCCCCAGGCGACCGCGAGTTCCACGCTTGTCAGATTCTGATCCCTGACCCGATCCCACAAATTCTGGCCGCGCATAGTCTGAATGTCATACCAGACCTGCGACGCGATCAAGGCGCCCATCGAGAGCAATGAAATCCAGGCGGCCGCGCGCTGAACCGAGGGCGAGATGTTTACTTCAATCAACTTGGCGAGTGACGGATTGCGGCGCGGCAGCAGCAGGAAGGTCAAGCTGTGCAGGAAGTAGAGAATGACGAGCGCGAAGATCGCCACGTTCAGCGCGAGCAATATCTGCCGTCCGGCGAGCAATAGCGCGGACGCGGCGAAGGTCAACGTCAATCCCGGAACCGGCGTGGCCGTGCGCGGATAAATCGCACCGATCCATTTCGGCGCCAGACCGTCGCGCGACAGAATGAAGGCCAGTCGTGACGGCACGATCATCGTCGAATTCATCGAAGTCGTGATGGCCATGATCGCGCCGAATGTGACGAACCAGGCCGCGCCCGCCGGCAGATAGACCGCCGCGACTTCGGCCATCGGCGCGTTACTGGCGCCGAGCCGCACGCCGGGCAGAACGCCGAACGCCACGACTGACATCAGTACGAAAATCAGCGCGGCGCCGCTAATGCCCTTGAGAAAGACCACCGGCAGCCTGCGCGTGCTGTCCTTTACCTCGCCGGCCGTCTGCGCCAGAGACTCGAAGCCCGCATAAGAGAAAAAGAGCGGCGCGAGGCTGGCCAGAAAACCTCCGGCGCCGCGCGTGACAAACGGCTGGTAATTCTCCGCCCGAATCGCGAACAATCCCGGCGCGATCAACACAAGCAGCGAAACGCCCAGTAGCGCGCACATCGCCACCTGCAACCTGCCGAACCATCGCACGCCGATCACGTGTATGACGAAGAAAAAGAACAGGCTCGCGAGCGCGAGCGGCAAACGGCTCGACTCAGGATCGAGCGCGGCTCCACCAGTTCCGAAGGCCGCAATCAGATAATCGGCAAGCGAATTCGCCAGAAAAGCCTCGGCGCCTATGTATGAGATGATCTTCAACCATGCGCCTACGAAGGCCAGACGGCGCTCGCCAAGAGTCCGCGAAATGTGAGTGTATTCGCCTCCGGGCTCCCTCCCCAGCGGCGTAGATAGAAAGGCGGCGTAAGGAACCGACGTCGCCAGGATCACCGGGAACAATACGACGTAACCTAGAATGACGCTCGGGCCCGTGAGCGTCCAGGCGCGACTCGTGACCGTGAAGATTCCCGCGCCGATCAGAATGCCCAGCAGGGCGGCGTAAGATTCGACCACGCCCAGATCGCGCCGCAAACGGCCGGCGACGGAGTCGCTGGATTCTTTATCCATCCGCTCGCTCCATCAGGCGATTCGCGGGCAAACTCGGATCGATCACTTTCTCGGCGCTCTCGACGCCGGCCACCGGCAGCGCCGACGCGTCGATCAGGCCGAGTTGCGCCAGCACCGACGCCTGATCCCAGTAAATATGTTCGTGCGCCAGTTTGTCGCCGCGAAAATGCACGATCGCGACGAGCGGAACCCGGACGCGCTTTCCGGTAGGCGCGACGCCGGGCAGCATCCAGTCCATTTTGATCGTGTGGGTGAATTCAAAAACCATCTCATCCACCACGCGATCCGCGCCGACCGTGCGCGAGACGGGCGTCATCGCAGTGTCAGGCGGCATCTGCGGGATGAATCGCTTCGAGTAAAACTCTCGCAATTCGCCGCGTCCTACTCCGCCGGTCAACACCGGAATATGATTGACGTAAGCGTCCTCGACCATCGTCTCCAACGTGTCTTCGGCGTCGCGCGTGACGAATTCATATTTGACGTGGGCTTCCCACAGCTCCGAAAGATTTGGCGTGGCGCCGCTCAGGCGCCGCGCGAAAAATTCCAGCGTGCGCAGATTGGCCAGTTCGGCGCTCGCCGCGTCGTAATGCGCCCCGCCTTCGCGCGCGAAGGCGTGATCCCGCTCAGCGTATTCGTGAATCGTGACGAGCGGGTTCTCGTCGAGCGCCGCGTAGATCTTGGCCTGCGCTTCGGGCGGGCAGTATTGATCCTTTTGCGCGATGTGCAGCATCAGCGGATTGCGCAGATTCACCGCCTCGTCGAGCGCGTTCTCGATGGCCACGCCATAGTAACCGACGCTGCAATCGGCCACCTGCCCGAGAGGATGACGAACCGCCAGCAAATAAGCCAGCTTTCCGCCCAGACAAAAACCGACCGCTCCGACTTTGCCCGTACAGGCGGGATGATTGCGCAAAAAAGCCATCGCCGCGCCCGCGTCGTCAACGGCTTTCGCTTCATCCAGCCCCTGATAAAACCCGAACGCTCGTTTCCATTCGGCGTCTGTCTGATCGGTCAATTGCACTCCGCGCTCCTGCCGCCAGAACAGATCGGGGCAGATCACGACGAAGCCGCGCCGCGCGTACCAATCAGCGATCGAACGCATGACCTGATTGACGCCGAAAATCTCCTGCAGCAACACAATGCCAGGCCCGGAACCTCCGGGCGGCAGCGCCAGATAGGCATCGAATTCGCCGCCGTCAAAAGATGTGATTGTCGTCATTGCAAATCCCCTCATCAGCCTTTGTTAGTCAGGCCCTTAGTAGTCTGTAAACTAAGTTATTTGATATTGTCGGAGCCCGCGGAGCGGGCGGCAGAATGTAGCCTGGGGTGGAACGAG
>DASUFM010000921.1:0-6319 GCA_036274535.1 Blastocatellia bacterium | reverse complement strand
GGCGAGGACCGCGCGCAAGCTGATCGCCGGCGCGCGAGCGCTTAACGCCGACGATTTGAACCTGCCGGGGCAAAGCGAGGATTTCAGCGTTGACATCGCCGAGTTGGAGGATCGCGTGGCCGGCGTCGAGGTTTGGTTGCGCCGGACTCCGAACGATTTTAATGCGATGCTTGCCGCGCCTGACACAGCCAGCCTGGATTCCTTGCGGGATTTGATGCTTCGCTCGGCGGGCTTCGGCGTGGCCGGAGCGATCCCGCTTTCAGCCGGCGGGAATTCGTCCGCCGACCGTCAAATACTGCTTACTCAGGCGGACGCGATCCGAAAAGAACTCAAACAGCGCGTCGAACAATTGACAACGCTCGCCGGCGGTTTTAACGCCGCCTCGGCGACAGCCGAAAGCAGGGTCGATTATGCGCTGGCGCGGCTGCGCATAATTTTCGGCAAGTCGTTTGTCGCGCTCCCGCGTTTTACCGCCACGAACGCCGTGGAACTCGAGATGGCGCTGGCGGACAGTCTGGATGCGCAGGGCGGCGATCCAATGGCTTCCACCACCTGGTTCCAACGAATGGCGCGCGTGCGCGAGGGCGTGGCGCGGCTCAGCGACTCTCTCGGTTACGCGGAGGCTCTGGGAGGCGAAAAACTGAATTTATCCGTCGCTCAACTCCCCTATGCCGGCGGCGACCGCTGGGTCGGCTTGCCGCTCGAAGCTGGGGGGAAACTGCCGGGCGGAAAACTTTCCCTTGTCGTGCAGTCCGTCACGCCGATCGACGCGCGCCAGCCGATCGCCGGGCTGCTGATAGACGAATGGGTGGAAACCGTGCCGAACGCGAAGGAAACCACCGGCGTCGCGTTGCAGTACGACCAGCCCAACTCCGTTCCGCCGCAAACGATCCTGATCGCTGTTCCGCCGGTACTCGGTTTGCCGTGGACAGTCGGGTCATTGCAACAGGTTCTGCTGGAAACGCTCGATCTGGCCAGAATCCGCGCCGTTGACCCCGACGCCCTGGGAGAGGTCGGACATTATCTGCCGGCCTTGTATTTCGCATACAACGCGGCCGGAGATACCGTTTCGACCGATTTCTCGACGATCAATTAGCCGGCGCCAACGCATTTTGTTGCGCCAACTCCGGAAGAGCAAAAGTTTTTTAGCCACGAATGAACACGAATGAACACGAATATTACTGCCGGTATCATAAGTTATTTGGTCGCCATTTTCTTATTCGGGAATATTCGTGTTCATTCGCGGCTGAATCTCTTTTTCTCGAATATATATAAAGGGTGGAGGAAGACATGTCATCAATAACCAGTTGGATGCGGTTGGAACCGCGCAGCCGCAACGCCGAAATGGAAACCAGCCTGCAGGCCAGGATTTATGATCCACTCTGGATGCTGGCGCGCCAATGGCAGTTCGGAGAGTTTCAGGGCGAAGACAACGGCTCGCCGGTGATTGCGCGATGGCGCGCGGAAGGGGCGCGGCTGACCCGCTATCAATCAGGCGCGCCTGAAACCACGGCCAACGCGCCTGGTTATGACTCCCGCAGCCTGCCGCTGGAAACACTGGTCGAGCGGGAAACAGTTCGCCCGCCGATGAATCAACCGTCGAAGCCGGAAAAGCTCAGGCTGGCGGCGGAGGCCGGACAGCAGTTCCTGCGAACGCTCAATCAGAGAGCGCTCTCACGCGATTACAGCGGCGCATTCATTCGCGAATACCCGTTCCCCGCGTTGACGGCGGAGCAGCGCGTGGCGCTCGACGGCGACAGCCTGGGCTTCTTCGATTTGATGGCGTCGCGGGTCCCCGACGGCCGGAGGCTTTACGCGGCGTTTCATTCGGCCGGCGCGGGCGAAATCGTAATTGCGCCCGAACTGCAAATCGATCCCTCGGATCTGGCGGAAGTCAAGACGGTCGCGCGGCTCTGGTCGCAATGGCTGGAGACGCTTTTCAGCGAGCCTGAATCGGCTAATCAGTCCAATCAGTCGTGGGACGCCGAGCGCATGGAATACGCTTTTTCGGTCGGAACGCGGTTCAGCGACGGCGAGCGAACGCTGACGGCGCGGGAGTATTTCGAAGGCCATCTGGACTGGTACTCCTTCGATGTGAACGCCGAGGTGTCGCTGGGAGCGGCGGCGGACAACGCCTTTGAGGAAATCACGAGCACGGCCACTCCGGCGCCGGTCAGTTTTCGTGGGATGCCGGCGGCGCGGTTCTGGGAGTTTGAAGACTCGCAGGTGGATTTCGGCTCGGTTGACGCCGGGCCGGCGGACCTGGCCCGCATGCTGCTGGTTGAATTTGCGCTGTCTTACGGCAATGACTGGTTCGTCATTCCCATCGAACTGGAAGTCGGCTCACTCTATCGAACTCGTTCACTGGTCGTCACGGACACCTTCGGAGTTCGCACGCTGATCAACCCCTCCAGCGAACTCGGCGCTCCACATTACGCATGGCGGATGTTCGAGCATTCCTATGTGCAGAGCGGATTCGGAATGCCGGCGTCGAACCTGTTTTTCCTGTCTCCGTCGCTGCTCAAGAGCCTTGAGAGTCGGCCAATTGAAGAGGCCCTGTTCCTGCGCGACGAGATGGCGAATCTGGCCTGGGGGATCGAGCGTCTGGTCGAAAGCCCGGCTGACCGGCCTCTCAATCGATTTGAATCTTACCTGGATAAGAAGCGCCGGCGTGAACAGGAATCGCCCTCTCAGCCCGCGACGGCGCCGGATACGCTGCGCTACCGGTTGGCTTCGGAAATCCCCGATTACTGGGTTCCTTTGATGCCCGCGAAAACGGCGCAGGGGGGGCTTCGTCTCAAACGCGGCGCCGTCCTCAAGACTGACGGCTCGGCGGAAACCGTTCAGGCGCTCGGCCGCATTTTGGAATCAGGCCAGGAGCTTTCGCTGTTCGAAGAGGAAGTCCCGCGCGAAGGCGTTCGCGTTATCCGCGGCTATCAGTTCACCCGATGGATTGACGGGTCATCGCATCTCTGGGTCGGGCGCCGCAAAGGCGTCGGGCGCGGCGAAGGCTCGAGCGGAGCGCGGTTCGACTCGTTGGATGGGAAAGAAATTACGTCATCCTGAAAATGGCTCACGTCTTCATCTCGCGCGTCCTCTCAGCTCGACTTTGTCCATTGTGATCTCACAATGGACAAAGTCTCGTTTAACCGTTAATTGCCTGGCGAGCCACTTATCCGCATAGGTCGCAAGTCGATAACGGGGACCACACCGCTTTTTCCCTTACGGGGGCGACCTACAGCCGAACTGGAGTTGTAAACTATCCCGGAATATTACGCATTCTGTATAATTGTAGTGACGACCGGCGGCATGCGCGGCACGTTCGAGCCTGGGTGGACATGGTCGGCATGTATCAAACCTGTGGCTGGCGGCGAACGATGCCAGGTCTCCCACAAGTGGTATGTCGTGTCGGGACGGATGAAGATGCGAATGGACGATGGGACCGAACTTGAATGGGCCGCTGGTGACGTGGGAGTGGTCCCGGCAGGCCATGATGCCTGGGTTGTCGGTAACGAGCCGTTCGTGTTTATTGATTTTGAGGGCGGCGACAGTTTTGCAAAACCGCAGGGATAACGCGATCAAGGTGGATAGTCGCGAGTTCGAGAGGGCAAGGCGTACGAGTTTGGTTGCGTTTCAGAGCGATGTCGCGCTTCTCGAGGGTTTCGCCATTTGGACATGAAGAACAGTCTGTAGCGCCCGTTGAATAGCTTCGGGATGCGCGCCGGCCCGTATTGGTACAACGATTCAGTACCGCGACCGGTAGGGAGCGTTATCCAGGCCACTGCGACGCTCCCTACCGGTCGCGGTACTTTGATAGATATTCCACCAGATAGCTGTATGCGAAAACAAAAAGACAAACCGATCAACATGCTGCAGGGGACGCTCGACCTGCTGATCCTGCGAACCTTGCTATTCGGCCCGATTCACGGCCACGCCATAGCCAAATCCATCGAGCGGACCTCGCAAGACGCGCTGCGGGTAGACCATGGCTCGCTCTATCCGGCGCTGCAGCGCCTGGAGCGCCGGGGGCTGATCACCGCCGAGTGGGGCACGTCGGAGAATAACCGCCGCGCCAGGTACTACCGTCTGACTACCGCCGGCCGGAAACAATTGACGACCGAAACCGGCAAGTGGGAGCGCTTGACCAAGGCGATCGCCCATATCCTTAATCCGGATCGAGAAGAGGCCTGAATATGCGATGGTGGAGCGAGTCGAAGTAGGCGCTCAAGAAATTAAACCGCATAGGAATCCATTGTAGAAATGAGGTGGGCGTGATCATTCGCAATATCATTCGACAATCACTGAAGACTTTGGCGCCGGCGTTGTTCCTGCTGCTCTGCTGTTCGATCGGCGCATTCGCTGAGTCGCCGTCGAACACGCAAAAGTTAATTCGAGTTGTCTTTAAAAACTCCACGGTGAAAATCGCCGTTTCTTTTGTGGGAAAACAGATGGGCCTCAAGGTCGTGTTCGACGATTCAGTCAAGGATGATAGTTTCAACATGGAACTGACTGATGTGACCCCCGAACAGGGGTTGAAGCTTATTTTTGACGAGAAGAAATTGCGGGCGCGTATCATGGAGGAAAAAACGATCATCGTTTACCTGGACGATGAGGCGAACCACAAGAAATATGAACAATACGACCTCTGGCCTGCAAATTCGAAACCCCGGGCGTCAAGGCTTAGGTATGGTAAGCCAATTTCCTTTCAAAACATTTTATCGAAGGCCGCCATTGCCGTTGTGGGAAGAGAGATGGGCCTGATTGTAGAATTCGACGAAACAGTCAAGGAGGACAGGCTCAGCATTGAACTGACTGATGTGACCCTCGAACAAGCGTTGAAGATTATTCTTGAGGAGAAGAAACTGCAGGCGCGGTTCATGGAAGAAAAAACGATCATCGTTTTCCCGGACAATGAGGCGAAACGCAAGAAATATGAACAATACGAACTCTGGCCCCCAAAATCCGATGAAAAAAAATGATCGCCGCCAACGGAAGTTGGCAAGATAAGAAAGGCTCAGCAATCAGGTGGCCTTTCTCGTTTTGGCCTGCGCGGCGATCTCATCGAGAGTCGCTTTGGCTTCACGCCTACGAAACGATCAGTCGCCACTTAAAAGTGGCCTGCGGTTGACAATGGCGCCTGCCGAGCGTAGTGTAGCCAGGAATTGAGCCTAGCTCACTCTCTTCATCAGTTCCTCTGGAATTTTCCAGATTATCTGAGACGCATAGCTCATCATCCAAATAACCAATCTCTGTTAGAAGTCTTCCGAAAGTTTTTCGGGCGCCGGTTCTCACTCCCCAGGTATTCCCGCGAACCGTTCGGCCTGCTTCCAATCATTCCAAAAGAAAGTCATTATTTATGCCTGTTAAATTATTTGTCGGAAACCTCTCGGAAGAGACTACTAATACGGAAATACGCGATCTGTTCAGTTCCGTCGGCGTGGTGGAATCGTGTCAGGTGATCACCGACCGGGAGACCGGGCGCTCGAAAAGATTTGGTTTCGTTGAAATGAATTCAAAAGAGGCGGCTAACGCGGCTAAAGAGAAATTCAACGGTCACAACCTGCATGGAAAAACGCTCAAAGTGGACGAGGCAAAGCCGAGAACCTAAATCAGACCAGGTAAGCCTGGGTCAGTACCGCGACCGGTAGGGAGCGTCGCAGGAGCCTGGATAACGCTCCCTACCGGTCGCGATACTGACTCAGTGTACCAATCTTGTAATGACGGCTCACGCAAGTCTGTCATCGGCCCTGAATGATCCGAGCTTATCCCGATTCGTTCGCTCGAATGTCAAGGGAGGAGAATCGAGTGATATTGACCAGCGGGAACAAGGTTGTTTATCCATCTCAAGGCCCTTGCTTGATTGGTCCAGTCGTCAAGAAAGTCATTGACGGCATGCAGATCTGTTTTTACCAGTTGGCGCTCCTGGACGACAGTGGCGGTGAGTTGCTCGTCCCGGTGGATAAAGCGCAAACCATAGGAATCAGGCCGCTGCTGAACAGTTCTGATATCCCCAGGGTATTAAGCCTGCTGAAAGAACCGCCCGAAGCAGACAAAGACTGGCAGCGGCGCGCCAATGACAACTTTAAACTGCTCTCCTCAGGATCGGCGTTTGACCTGGCCGAGATCATTAAATCATTGACTAAATTGAGCGAGAAGAAGTCACTCTCGTTTCGCGAGAGTCAAATGCTGGAGAAGGCGAGAAAGCTCTTGATTGGCGAGATCGCTGAAGTGATGGGGGAAACAAAGAGCGCCGCCGAGGATCAGATAAACGAAGCGCTCAAAGCGCGGAAAACCGAATCATTATAGATTAAGAAGCGAC
>DASUFM010000920.1:0-2128 GCA_036274535.1 Blastocatellia bacterium | reverse complement strand
GTGCGACCAATTGTAAACGAATGATTGATAGTTGTTGAACGACTGCTGGCGATTATCCGCCGCGCCGAGCGGCCGCCCCAGGCTGCCGAGAGCAATGTCATTTTCGCGCTGCAGAGCGTACCGAAAAGCCATCCTGTCGGCGGCCGTCGTCTGCCAATCGCCGCGTCCGGTGAGCAGCGTCTCGCGCAGCGGCGCGGGCGCGAAGCTTGTAAGGACGCGCCTCTGGTCGAAGTCGCGCACGCCGGTCAAGACGACCGAATCCTGGAAGCGATACTCGAACGCGGAGAAAAACCACAGCTTGTCGCGTTTGAGCGGTCCGCCCAGCGAACCGGCGTACTGCTCGCGGTCGAATGACGGCCGTCCGAGCGTCGAGACGATGCCTCGATCAAGGGTCGCCGGCAGCGCCGAGAGCGCGTCATGACGGAAGTAGAATCCGGCGGCGCCGTGCAGGTCGTTCCCCCCGCTCTTGGTTATGACGTTGATCGCCGAAGACGCCGAGCGCCCGATGTCGGCCGAGAAGCGGTTGGTGATGATCTGAAATTCCTGTACGCCGTCTTGCGGGAAGTTCTGGAGCGTGCCGCCCACGACGTCGTCGTTGTTGTCCGCGCCGTCAACCGCGATGTTGCCGCCGCGTCCGAACTGCCCCGCGGATGAAACTTCAATGGTGTTAGTCTTGGTTGGATCGAAATTCGTCGCAGGCCGGTTGCCGGGCAACAGGAACGCAAGGTCGAGGAAGTTGCGCCCGTTGAGCGGCAGGTTGGTCAGCGTGCGATCCGAAATGGAGCTTGAGACCTGCGACGCGCTGGTGTCCACTCCGACGGCGTCGGACGCCGATATCACTAAGGTCTCGGCCGCGCCCGCCGCCCTGAGCGAGAGGTTAACGGTCGGAACTTCCCCGACGCGCGCCTCCACGTTGTCCACCGTCGCGGCGCCGAAGCCGCGAGCTTCGACTCTGATCTCATAAACCGCGGGCGGCAGGTTTTGCAATCTGTAGATTCCGTCTTCGCCAGACCTCGTCTTGCGCGTTTGTCCTGTGGCTTTGTTCTTTACCGTCACATCCGCTCCTACGACCGCCGCGCCCTGTTGGTCTGTGACTGCGCCACTGATCCCGGCCGCGCCGAGTTGCGCAAAAACACGCGGGCCGGATGACAGGAGCAATAACAAAAGTATTAACAGCAGATTAGCTGAGCTTAGTCTCTTCATACAGGTCTCCTATTATAAATTATCTCCTCCAGATAAACGTTTATACCTTTCAATGAGAACGAAATTGAGAAAATCCGTGAGCTCCCAATCATTCTTCAAGGCGCGATAGATGATTCCTAAAACTTTGCGGGCGACGGCGATGATCGCCTTCCCTCCGCCTTTTCTTGACGGAAAAAGGCAGAATGAACCTAGACACTCCAGGGTGAGTCAACAGGGCGCGCGTAGTTCTTCCACATTTTCTCGAAGGCGGGAACGAAGCGTTGGACCCATCACAAAACGGCGGCATGTAAGACCCTGACGCCCGGGTTTTCACAGTTTATGCTCCTTCTCAAATGATTGTCGTAGCGAAATTCGACTACGCCGTCACTATACTTGATCAAGCTTTCGTCAAGGTATGAACTTTCCTTCGGTAAGCAACTTTGCAGTTACCATTTGGAAAGCAGTCCACCCATTTAAAAGGAGCGCCCACGCCTATCAAACGCTCGACCGCGCATTGAGAACGGTGGCTGCGTGAGCGTGTTCAAGGGCAGCGCTCTCACTCTCGGCCAAATGGCTGATGCGTGCGTCTATGTCGGGGCGAACGCCGGGCGCTGATACGAAAGCGAAGCCAATTCAATAGAGGATTCCGCCGGGGCCGGAATAGAGGCCGGGCTGGAGGAAGTTGCGCCGGAACTGGAATCCATAATTGTCGTTCCATCTCGCGGACATCCTGGGCAAAGGTGTTGGGCGGCAGAGGTCTGGGGGTTCTCGGGGAATCAATCACTTTGCCGTAATTCAAATTCTCTCGCGTAGCCACGATATATTCGATGTCCGGGTAATTGTCCTGAAAGAGTTTTTTCTTGATCTTCCAGTCAGCGGCTTCCTCACCCTTCGCTTCAATGATTTTCTGAACGCCATTGTTGCAGGTGATAAGGAAATCAGGACG
>DASUFM010000919.1:0-4217 GCA_036274535.1 Blastocatellia bacterium | reverse complement strand
CAATCGAATTCGATCATTCCTCTGAAGCGCGGCGCCATTCGGGCGTGTGGGAGGTCGCGCACGCCGTCTTCCATGCGGATCAATTCTCTGATTCGCTCTGCGCCGATCACCGCCTTCGAGACGGTGTCGGTCATCTTCGACAGGTCGCGCATCGGTTTATACATTTTGCCCAGATAAAGCAGAAAGACAACCAGCGCGCCGGCCGTGAGCTGGCCCTGCAGGACCAGTCGCGCGCCGTACCAGAGCACGATACACGTGCCGGTGGCCACGATCACGTCAACGACCGGCGTGAGCCTGGCCTTGATGCTGCGCGCGCGCAGGGCCATCTCTATGCTTTCGAGCGTCTCTTTCTCCAGCCGCTTCTGTTCGTAATCTTCACGCGCAAAAGCTTTTACGACGCGGATGGACGAGAGAGTTTCGGCGACCACCGAGACGATTTCGCTCTCCTTTTTCCTGACCGCCCGCGTCGCCTGTTTGATGCGGCGGGTCAGGGTAAAGACCTGCAGGAAGAGTATCGGCGCGACGGAAAGCGCGATCAGCGTGAAACGCCAGTTGAAATAGAACATCACCGCCAGCATCCCGACCAGGGTCAGCGCGTTTACCACTATTCCCAGGAGCGCCGTCGAGACGAAATTCTGAATCGCGTCCACGTCAGTCGTCACGCGGCTGATCAGGTCGCCGATTTTTGCCCGATCATAAAACGAGAGCGACAGGCGCTGGATGTGATGATAGAGCGTCTGCCTGAGGTCGAGCATGACCATCTGCCCGATTTTCGTCGTGAGGTAATTCTGCGTATAAGACGCGACGGCGCCCACGACGGCCACGACTATCGTCGAGATCGCCGCGAAGTAAACGATGGCCAGCTTGCCTTCGCCGAACGTCCACTGAACGAAGCGGGCTATCCATTCCGGCATGGGGCGCGAGCCGAGCGCGTAGTCGAGCACGATCTTGATCGGCCACGGATCGAAAAGGCTCGCGGCGCTTTCGATGAGCACGGCCACAAAAGCGACCGAGAGCGCCTTCCAGTGAGGCCGGAACACACGGTTGATGATGAATCCGTTATCCGTCATCGGTCATTGGTCGTTGGTTATTTGTCATTTGTCATTGCCGGGACTGCTTCATTCAACGCCGATTAGCATTGAGCATTTTCCGGGCCAATGTTGATATGGATGTGCGCGTTCTTAGCCCGCATCCGCGGGCTAAGAACGCGCAAAGATGGGCAATGACAAAATTTATGATCGGATAACGATGACCATGACGAATGACTAATAACCAATGACTGATGACGAAACCTCGATCATTGCATTATCAGAAAGCGTGGCAGGCTTTCCGCGGCGCATCCGATCGCGCGCGCCAGGCTTAGCTTCGCCAAATTGTGGGCGAAGATGCTGTTGATGTAATCGAGTTGCGCGTTGGCGATCGCCCCCTGGGATTGCACGACTTCGGTGTTGTCGCTGACGCCGGCGTCGAGTCGTTGCCGCGAGAGGTCCAGGTTCTGTAAAGACGCCTGAATGTTCTTTATCGCCACTTCGACCTGGCTGGCCGCCGCCTGCATATCCAGGAAGGCGTTGCGTACTTCACGCTCTATCTGTCCTCTGATGTCTTCGATCTCGGCGCGCCGCTGGTTCAGGGCCGCCTTGGCCTGTTGGATATCTCCACTGATGCGTCCGCCCAGGTAGATGGGAAAACTCAGCGTCCCGACCACAGTGAATGTGCCATGCGCTTGTCGCGACGGGTTCTTTCCGATCACGCCGTAATCAGCGTATATCGAGAGTGAGGGAATGCGTTCGGCTCGAGCGGCCGAGAGAGTTTTCTCCGCCGCTCGGACCTGAGCCTCCGCCGCCCTCAGGTCTGAACGGTTCTCCATCGCATATCTCAAAGCCTCGACAAGTCCCATCGGGGGCGGGGGAGAGAAGGGAACGGGGTCTGTGATGTCGTAATATTCGTTCGGCGACAGGCCCGTCAGCCGCGCCAGGTTGATTTTTTGTTTCGCCAGATCGTTTTCGAGCGTGGTTATTCGCTGCTGATCGGTGAGCGCCTGAATCCGGGCGCGATTGAGGTCGGTTTGCGCGATAACGCCGGCGCTGCGCTGTTCGACCGCCTGTTGATAAAGCGCGTTGGATGTCTGCAATTGAGCGCGCGCCGCTTCCAGTCTGGCTTTCGCCGCGATCACCTGAAGATAAGCGCCGCCGATGGCCAGAGTGACCAGGTCTTCCGCGTCCTCGGCCGTCGCTTCGCTGGACCGCACGAGCCATTTGGCCGATTGGTAGTTTTTCCAGGCCGTAATGTCAACCACTTTCTGCGTCAGGGTCGCGCGAAGGTCGAAATAGTTGAACGGCCCGACTACAGAAGGTATCGATAGGCCCGGAAACAATTGGCCGATTTGCTGGTCGAAGCTGAAGCCGGTCGCTCCCAGGTTTATTTGTTGCACGGTCTCGCTCAGATACCCGCTGATATTCGGGAGCAGAGCGCTGCGGACGATCTTGCGTTGGGCGCGCGACTCTTCCACCGCGTTCTCCAATCCCACCTCGCCCAGGTTGAAGTCGATTCCACGCTCCACGGCTTCGCGAAGCGAGAGCCTTCCTGAAAATGGCGCCCTGGCCGCGCCATAGACGCTCCCCGAAAAAGGGCCTTGCGTCTGGGTCATGGGATTAATGGTATTGATACTGGTCGTTGTTCCGGGCGTCGGACTTTGCGTTACCGTCACAGACCCTGCCTGCCCGCTTCGTCCCGAGAGCGGAAGCTGATTGGCTTGCGAACCCTGCGTCTCAGACGCCTGTCTGCTTGTTGTCCTGAACTGAGCGAATGCATGAGATGGACAGGCAAGGATCACGAATAAATATGAAATATGAAATATGAAATATGAAATATGAAATATCGCTCTTCTCATTATTTTTACTCCCCATCCTTAACTGAGTTGTTTTCGGAAGCGCCATACGCTCAGCGAAAACAGGACGAGCGTGATGACGAACAGGGCCAGGAAATTCGGCCATAGATCCGCGAGTCCGCTTCCCTTAAGCATGTTCGCGCGCGCGATGGTTGCGAAGTGATGAATCGGATTGATGACGGCCAGGGGCTGCAGCCATCTCGGCATCGCCTCCACCGGGTTGAAGGCGCCCGACAGCGTCGAGAGGGGAGGATTGATGAAGAAACTGGTCAGCAGGGCTTGTTGCGCCGACTTGCTGAAAGTGGCGATGACCGCGCCGATGCTGATCCCGGACAGCACGCACAGCGCGGCCGCCACGAGCACGAGCGCGATGCTCCCGTTAAAGGGGATGCGGAATGCGAACTTGATGACTGCTATAGCCAGCAGAGCCGTCATCATCAGCAGAACGAAGAGCGGCGCGATCTTGGCGATGATGATCTCAGTCGTGCTGGCGGGCGACATTAGCAACTGCTCGATAGTCCCGGCTTCCCGCTCTTTAACTATAGCTCCGGATGCGACGAGTGAACTGTTCAGGATAAGCAGCAAACCGAAGACGCCGGTCACGATGAACCACGAGTCGACCAGACCGGGATTGAAAAGAAAGGCGGGCCGCAACGCCACCTGGCCGCGCCGGGCGACCTTCGTCTCGTCGATATCCCTGAAACTGGCGCGGAAGTCGTTCCGAACGTCGACGCGGATACCGTCCGCCAGAAGCAGACGGTTGTAGGATTGGACAATGCCTTCAATGTAGCCCTGGCCGATGGCGGCCGTGTTCGCGTTCGTCGCGTTCAGTAAAACCTGCACGGTGGTCCCGCGGCCCCGCCGCAGGTCGCGGGTGAAGTCATACGGGATGACCAGGCCCACATCGAGGTCGTTGCGGTTGATCGCGTCGCTGAGGCCTGGGATTGAAAAGTAGTAACCGGCCAGGCGAAAACTTCTGCTCTCGCTCAGGGTCGCGATCAGTTCGCGGCTCTCAGGCGTCCTGCTGTCATCAAGCACGCCGAGCCTCAGGTTCGTGACCTTCGCGCTCAAAGCGAATCCAAATAGCAGCAACTGCAGCGTCGGAGGCAAAATCAAAGAAGACGCAAGTCGCCGGTCGCGCCTGATCTGGTTGAACTCCTTTCGCATCAGGGCGCGGACACGGTTGTTGTAGATTCTTTGCAGTAGTCCTCTCATTGCGAATTGCGGATTGCGGATTGCGGATTGGCTTAGCCACAGAGAACACAGAGATCACTGAGGTTTTTACTCTGTGCCCTCTGTGAGCTCTGTGGCTAAAATCCGCAATCCGCAA
>DASUFM010000918.1:0-2550 GCA_036274535.1 Blastocatellia bacterium | reverse complement strand
GGTTCTTGAAATTACATCCGTGATGACCGGTGAATTTAATGGGAACACCTTCACCAGAACCTCGACGGAAAAATTTGAACTCGCCGACGGCGGCAAGACGCTCAAGGTTCTTCGCAAATCCGAAGGACGCAACGGCCCTCAGGAATCGACCTGGACGCTGACGAAGAAGTAGCCTGGTTTGAACATCGCCAATTGCCCATTGTTTCGCAGGGATGTTCTTAACGAATCCCTACCCCTGCAATTCAATCGGCAATGCGCAATGGGCAATTGGCAATGAAATCCAGCGCCAAAACGTCAACTCAACTGTTTAACCAGCGCCTGCATCTGTTTAAATTCGGGCGTTCCCGCCGGACACAATTCAAACAGCGCCATCTCAATCGATGAGATGATCGCCCCAGCCTTTGCGATCTTATTTATCCCCAGTTCGCGATTCCTCTCCAGCCTGCTCGACACCGCGTCGCTCAACAAATGAACCTGATATCCGTTTTGCAACAGGTCGTGCGCCGTCTGGCTGACGCAGATGTGCGCTTCGATGCCGCACAGCATTACCTGTTCGATGTGGCGCTCGCGCAACCTCATGTCGAACTCCCGCTCGCCGCAGGCCGAAAACGAAAGTTTCTCGATCGGGGAATATCCTTCCGGAGGGGCTTGAAGATGCCCGGCGATCACCGGCGTCGTCCGCCCAAGACCTTTCGGATATTGTTCGGTGACGATGATCGGCACACCGAGCAATTTGCAAGCCTGGACCATCAATGCGATGCGCTCAGCCACTTCGGCGAAATCGGGGATGATCTTGCCGAAGGCTTCCTGTACATCGATTACCGCCAGCGCGGCGCGGCTCCGGTCAAGTAGTGAAGGGTGTCTCATAAGAATGCCTCTTGAAACAATAGTATGGCAGGCCGCAACGTAGAGCAAACTGTCCAGTTTGCTCTACGTCAATCGAAAAATTTCTCTTGACAGCGGAAGGCAACAGTATTACTTTCATAGTGTACTAGTACAATAGTACTGTATGGCGGAACAGTCTGACGAGGGCGAATGTTGCTGAAACCGAATACATCATCGGGCGTGCCGATCTATAAGCAATTGATGGAGCAGATCAAGCACGCGATCGGGACGGGCGAGTTGCGCGCGGGTGAGCAGCTTCCGGGCATACGCAAGCTGGCGGAAGAGCTGGTAATCAATCCGAACACGATCGCCAAGGTCTACCGCGAGCTGGAGCACGAAGGCGTGATCGAGTTGCGTCAGGGCGCGGGCGCGTTCGTCGCTGAACGAAAGGAAGCCGTCGCGCGTCCGCAAATTTTGCGCGCGCTGCCCCTGATCAGAAATTTAATCGCAAAGCTGGCCTCGCTCGATTTGAGCGAGGAAGAGATGCGGCGATTGTTCGAAGCTGAGTTGATGAACCTGCGCGAAAACGGCCTGCCCAAGGTCTCAAGTAAGAGGTGAATATGCCGGAACTGATTATCGAGACTCAAAACCTGAAGAAGATTTACGGCGAGAAAGCGGCCGTGGACGGGATTGACCTGACGGTCGAGCGCGGCTCGATCCACGGATTCCTGGGCCGCAACGGCAGCGGCAAGACGACGACCATCAAGATGCTGCTGGGCCTGACCTATCCGACTTCAGGCGAAGCGCGTGTCTTCGGGCTGCGCCCCGTTGATCGAAAAGAGGGCGTGCGGATTCGCCGGCGCGTCGGTTTCGTCAGCGAGGACAAAGGGCTGTACGACTACGCGAAAGTCGGACAAATGATCTCTTTCACCCGTTCCTTCTTCCCGAATTGGGATCGTGAGATGGAGGAACGGTTGATCGAGTTGTTCGAATTGCCGCTGAAGCAATCAGTCAGGAAGCTGTCGAAAGGGACGCGGACGAAACTGGCGCTGCTCCTGGCGCTGCCCCGGCGGGCCGATTTGCTCGTGTTGGACGAGCCGACCGAAGGGCTCGACCCGGCGATTACTGAAGATGTGCTCCAAATGCTGGTCGGTATGGCCGCGGAAGGCGCGACCATCTTTTTTTCGTCACACCAGTTGAGCGAGGTCGAACAGATCGCCGATCACATCAGCATCCTGGAGAGCGGGCGCATCGTCGTTGAAGGCGGGCTCGACGAACTGAAAGAGAATTATCGGCGCATTCACATTGTATTCGAAGAAAAAGCGCCGGAACACGCGCTGGCGGCGGTTGGCGCGGCTCAGTTCAGGCGCGACGCGCGCTCGCTGACCCTATTCGCCGGCGGAAACGTGGAGGCGATCGTCGATCAGGCGTATTTGAGTAACGCCGTTTCGGTCGACATCGCGCCAGTCACGCTGAAAGAGATTTTTCTGGAATGCGCGCGGAGCGAAAGAGGAGGCGCCTGATGCCCCAATCGTATCGAAATCTCATCGCCAGCAGGATCGTCCTGCAAATGGCGATGCTGGATGTCTATTTCATGCTGGGCGTTGATATTGGCGCCGCCGTGTGGAGCAAGTTCATCCTGTACGCGCTCTTCTTCGCTGTTATAGGTTTTCCGGTGAAAGGCTAGGGAGATTTTATGCTGTGGAAAAAGACGTGGTGGGAAAC
>DASUFM010000917.1:0-4833 GCA_036274535.1 Blastocatellia bacterium | reverse complement strand
AGTTGACGGCGCTAGGCATCGGCCAATCGACATGCATCGGCATCGGAGGCGATCCGGTCATCGGCACTACGCAGCGTGACGCCGTCGAACTGTTCAACAACGACCCGGACACCGACGCCATCGTGATGATCGGCGAAATCGGCGGCTCCGCCGAAGAAGAGGCCGCCGAATACGTCAAACAGCGCGTCCGGAAGCCGGTGGTCGGTTTCATCTGTGGCCAGACCGCGCCTCCCGGCCGGCGCATGGGCCATGCCGGCGCGATCATCGCCGGCGGCAAAGGAACCGCCGCGGAAAAAATGGCCGCGATGGAGGCGGCAGGCATCCACGTTGTAAAAAGTCCGGCCGACATCGGCGCGAAAGTGAAAGAAGTCCTTAAGTAGTATCCAAATCCGGATTCGATATTCCGTATGACATACGCCATACGGAATATCGAATCCGGATTGTGGTCTCATCTTCTTCGCGACGCCGGAGAGTAAGCCGGACAAGGCGCCATGACGCCGGTGGGAGTAGCCGCCGGAGGCGGCGCGGGCTTTCTTACGGTCAATTGATTATTGACCTTCCGGACGCCTTTGATCTTTTCGACTATGGCTTCAGCCGCGATTCTATCCTTATCACTCGACGTTTCCCCTCTCAAAGTCACCACCCCGCGATCAGCGCTGACACCGACGCCGCCGTAACCGGCCGCCGCGAGCCGCGCCTTGACACTGCCCATCAGGAATGCGTTTTGCGCCTCTGTCTTCACTCCCTGCTCGACGTTGCTGACCGTTTTCTCCGCCCGCCGCTTCATCTCATCACCGGACGGAATCCCGGTCCCGGCCGCGGCCGGATTGACTATGATGTGATTGCTGACGCCCCTGACGCCCTGCACTTTACTGGCTACCTCTTCCGCCGCGCTCCTCTCCTCCTGCGTGGGCGTCTCGCCACTCAGCGTGACATTACCGTCCAACGTATCCACATCGACGCGCGAAGGGCTGATGCGCCCGTCGGCCGTCATTTGAGCTTTGATCCTGGCCGTCAATAACGCGTCATCCACCTGCCTCTCAGAGCAGGCGGTGAACAGCATTGAGAAGAAAATCATCAGTAGCGCCATACGACGCGCAAAATAGCTTTTCATACATGACCTCTCTAGTGTGAGCCGGGAGTACACAACGACGGAGTGATCTTGCAAGGAATGAGCCTTAGCCATGGCTAAATAAATCGGCTCCAACTCGCGCGATGAAACGGCGGGATTTAAGCCGAATATAACCGGGCGGGAGGTCGAAAAACAGCTTGTGGTTTTGGACGACGAGATGAGCAGGATCGACGAATTGGTTGGTTCACATGATGGATTTCGTCGATGATTTTCTTTACTACCGGATCAGCCATGGCGAGGATTCGAACCGAGTCTTCGACGAAGTTCAGGCGCAAGGCGTCGGCGCGCATTTACAGCCTTCATTGAAGACCTATGGCGGTCACTTAAATCTGTCGGCAAGTTTTTGCGCCATGTCGGGGTCGAGTTTGCTCAACTCTCGATGCTGCTCCGAGGCGGCCTGGCGATTGCCCTGCCTCAGATAAATCACGGCAAGACGAAACCGCGTTTCGGCCTGGTCGGGTTTGATCTTGAGCGAGCTCCTGTACATCCCGGCGGCGTCATCAAAGCGGTTGAGTTCCCAGTAAGCGTCACCCAGGTAGCGCTGAACCGTCGGCGTGTCCGGTTTGAGTTTGATTACTTCTTTGAGAGGCCCAATGGCGTCTTCGTACCGACGGAGGTTGAAATAAGCCAGCCCCAGATTCAACAGGCCGGTTATGTCTCCCGGTTTCAACCGAAGCGCCTCTTTGTAAGCTTCGGCCGCTTCTTCGACACGCTGAATCTCAGAGTACGCGAGCCCTAAATGAACATGCAGTCCGGCGTCGTCGGGTTGCAGCCTGATCGCTTCGCGAAAAGCGGCTATCGCGTCTTCGTGCCTGCCGGCGTTGTACAAAGCGCCTGCAAATCGTCCCCAGGCTTTCGCGTCTCGCGGATTGCTTTTGACGTTGTCCCGCAATTTCACGAGTTCGGGCGTGATCGCCTGACGGTTGGTTGCGGATTTCAGTGTGTTGCGAACGTCATTGTCTTCAGGATTCAGCGCGAGGCATTGCTGCAAAACTTCTTCCGCTTCAATGTTTCGCCCAAGGCTCATCAACTGATAACCCAAAGTCTTATAAGCTTCGGCTTCACTCGGTTTAAGCCTGACAACCTCTCTCAGAGCCGCAACCCCTTCATCGTTCTGTTTCAGCATGAAATGAGCGCCGGAAAGCCGATAGAGCGCGGAAACGTCATCCGGCTTCAATTTCAGCAAGGTACTCAACACATCGAGCGCCTTCCCATATTGTTCCAACCCGATATAGACGTGACTCAGCAATTCGTATATTTCAACCTTGTCAGGGCTGAGCTTGATCGCGCGCTCCAGAGCTTTTGAGCCATCATCAAAACGGCCGGCTTTCCAGCAGGCGAAGCCCAGGTTGTAAAGCGTCACCCCATCTTCGGCCCT
This sequence comes from Blastocatellia bacterium, assembly GCA_036274535.1. Classification (GTDB taxonomy): domain Bacteria; phylum Acidobacteriota; class Blastocatellia; order RBC074; family RBC074; genus JAJVID01. The sequence goes on along the minus strand of DASUFM010000917.1, from coordinate 2,323 downwards.
CAACGCCAGAACGCGTTCGAAAGCTGGGATGGCTTCCGCGTAACGCTCCAGACGCAAATAAACATCCGCAAGTAGCGATTGAGCGTCGGCGAAGCTCGCGTCAAGCTCGACGGCCTTGCGTAAATAGCTCAGAGCCTCCTCGTTCCTTCCAACTTGCGCCTCAGCGGCCCCGCGCGCGAAATAGTGTCTGGCGTCTATCGGCGTTCGCTCAGCCTTTAATAACGTCGCGGCTTCCTCCTTGCGCCCGACTCTTTCATATATCGCGGCCAGCATTCGCATGGCTGGACTGGAACCAGGTACAAGTCTCAACACCTCTTTTAATGCTTTTATAGCGTCATCGTCGGCGCCGATAGTGTTGTAGACCGATCCAAGGTTGAAATAAGCTTCCGCCAGGTTCGGGTCAAGTTCAATTGTTTTAGTGAAAGTCTCGATCGCGGCGGGAAATTCATTAAGCCGAATGTAGATTACGCCCAACTGGAAATGGGCCAATGCCCAGTCAGGATGAAGCTCAATCGCTTTCCTGAACGATTCAGCCGCCGCTTGAAGTTCTCCGGCTTTCTGCTGCTCAAGCCCTTTTTTGAAGAGCGCGTTGTGTTCGTCAGGGTCTTGAGGCGGCGGTGTCTGAGCCTGAGCGCCGGCAAGGAGCGGCGCCATGAGTATGAGGACTTTAAGAAGGCCCTTTTTCATATCTCTCCATAGGCGCAGCGGATCGGCATGGATGTTAAGACATAGCGCGCGCAGTCACTCAGGCGTGGAGCCGAACCGTCCGCCTCAGTCCTTTCGTTTTAAATTACCTGCTCATGAACAGTTCGCGATCGAACTGGGTCTTGTCGCCCATGACCGCGAAGTGGAAATTCTTGAGGTATTTTTTGCTGACGCGGTTGACGTCTTCCGGGCTGACTTTGTCGACTTCGGCGATCCAGGTCTGGTCGCGTCGCCAGCCGCCGCCGAGCAATTCATATTCGGCCAGTTTGCTCGCCTGCGCGGCGTTGGTTTCGAGCTTGGTGTAATAGTTGGTGAGGAAGCCGCTGATGATCGCCTTCAAGCCTTCTTCGCGGATGATCTGGCGTTGCATGAAATCGATCTGGTCGAACATGACGCGGATCGCCTCGTTGGGCTTTTGCGTCGTCACCGAGATGTAAGCCGAGTTGGCGCCGTTCGAAAGCAGCGTCGCGTCGGCGCCGTAGGTCAGATTTCGCTTGACGCGCACTTCCTGGAAGAAGAGTTGTTGCAGGATGTTGATAGCGATCGAGAACGGCGCGTAATCGGGGTTGTCGAGCGGCGGCGCGGCGAACGCGCCGCGAATGTAATTCGTGGCGACCGGACGCTCGACGACCTGGAAATCGGTGGTCGAAGCCTTGGTGAAGGTCGGCGGCGCTTCGGGTTTGTAATCGCCGCGCGGGAGTTTGCCGAAGCTGGCTTCGACTTTGCTTTTGACTTCCTCCTGCGAGACGTTGCCGACCACGACCACCAGCATCCGCGAAGTCTGAAGCAGTTTCGCATGATGAGCTTTGACGTCGGCGGCGGTCAGGGACCTGACGGATTCGACCGTGCCGATCGGCGAATTGTAGTATGGGTGCGAGGCGAAGAGCTGATTGTTGCTGAGCAGCGCCACGGAATTTTCGGGGCTGTCGTTCTGCTGGCGAAGCCCGCTGATGATCTGCTCCCTGACCAGCGCCACCTCTTTCTCGTCGAAAAGCGGATTGAGAATCGTGTCGGCGAGCAATTGCCATGAGCGGTCGAAATTCTGGCGCACGCAGGTCATCTCCATGACGCTGTAGTCGTACCCGCTGTCACCGTCTAAGACCGTTCCCATCCGCGCCAACTCGCGGTTGATCTCGCTCTTGCTGAAATTCTTCGTGCCCTCGGTGGCGACCTCGAAGAGCAGAGATTCGACGCCGGCGTCCTTTTCGCTGATGTTGCGCGCGCCGCCGCGAAAATAGACCTGCACCGCCACCACCTCGTTTCCCGTGACGTTGCGATGGATCGTCTTGAGGCCGTTGGCGGTGACGAAATCCGTGGTCGAACCGTTCGCCGCTGATATCCTGGTCGACGCCGCCGCCTGGGCGAAGGCCGCCAGAGTTAAAATCAGGTTGACGGCGACCGCGCCGGCCGCCGCTTTCCAGATCGATTTCAGATATTGATTGCAGTGATTAAATTTCATCTCAGTGGCCTAAATTTCGGTGGAGAATTAGCCACAGAGTCACGGAGACACAGAGAAGGAGTGGGGGGACGGAGAGGGCGCATAGTTATGACGCCGCTTTTTCTCTCTTTCCCTACCTCTCTCTTTCTCTTCGTCTCTGTGTCTCTGTGTCTCTGTGGC
>DASUFM010000916.1:0-3817 GCA_036274535.1 Blastocatellia bacterium | reverse complement strand
GGCTTGTCGCAGCTCATGTCGCCAAACGCCTGTTGAGCGCGCCAGCGGCGCCAGGGATTTTGCATATCGAGCAACTCTTAAGTTTAGAGACACTCCTCTCGGCGCTGGATGGCAGGCTGCGCCTTGCGGAGACATCATGTTCTTTTACGTGAGCGCGAAGACCGATCTCGCGCCGCTAGAGACGAAGGAAGCCTGGCGCCGACAGTGAGCGACCAAACATTAAGGGGTAAATATGGGCGCGAAAAAGATCGCAGTTCTCGTTGTCATTCTGGCCGCGCTGGCTGGAGCTATCTCTTTCGTGATCTGGTTCCGCAATCACGGGTTCAGCGCTCGTGAAAAGCCTTCATGGATCGAGGCTGTTTTGGCCAGAAATGCCCGCAAGATCGCTACCCCGGCCGGCGCAAAAGAGTTGAAGAACCCGCACCCGGTAACAGAGGCGAGTATGACTGAAGCCCGCGAGCATTTCGTCGCGCATTGTTCCGCTTGTCATGGATCTACCGGCCGCGGTGACACACTTTACGGACGCAATCTATATCCGAAGGTTCCCGACCTGACCCAGGCGGATACGCAGCAACTGACCGACGGCGAGCTTTTCTACATAATCTCGAACGGCGTGCGCTTTACGGGAATGCCGGCGTTCGGCGGGGAAGACAGCCCTGAATCCATCTGGGGACTTGTCTCCTTCATCAGGCGCTTGCCCAAGCTTACCCCGAAAGAGATCAAACAGTTGCAGGAGATGGTGGAAGGCGGAAAGACTGAGACGGGCGAAAAAGCGGCGCCCGAACCGGCCGGATCGAAAGAGGGGAGAGCGCCGAAACCACACACTCACGGGCCGGGAACGAAACCACATGGCCACTGATCGAAGGCGCCCATCCAAGAATCCTTTTTCAGCGCCCATACCGTGTAGGTTTATTCGTAATGGTGTAGCAGAGGGCGCGCTAAAATACGCCTTGGGACGTAAGGTAAGGTAGGTCAGTAGGATAGCTATATGCGATGGGGCGGCATAATGTTTGCCCATCCAATTCACAGGTTCCAGCAATGCGAAGCAGCCAGGATATTTGATGGCGTCGATACCTGGTAGAGGTAATCATCGGGCCTAGCTGTGGCGACCATTGCTTTAGCATTCCAGGCGGAAATTTACTGGAGGAGGCAAGCATGAACTTCAAAGGTTATTCACTTAAAAGCGCCCTGGGAGCGCTCACAATCGGAGCGGCGCTCCTGCTGGGTGGAAGCGAAATGGCTTACGCGCAGGACCACCACCAAAGGCACGAGCGGCAGGACCTCAGGCAACATCAGCGCCGGGAGCGTCACTACTTTGGCAACAGCCGCGCGTTACGCGAGCACCAGAGGAGGGAGCGCTTCCAGTTGCAGCGCCATCAGCGCTTCGAGCGCCGTCGTGATTTTTACGGCCACGGCCGGGGTTGGGGATGGCGGCGCCATCGCGGTTGGTAGTTCCATCCGCAGCATCCATCGCCGATAAGAGAAAACATGGCGAGCCCTGCCGGGTTACCCGGCCTGGCTCGCCATGTTTTTTTGAGGAGCCATTTGATTTATTGTAGATGCCGATCACCCATAGAAAGGGGCATGAATGATCTGTCCGAATTGCGGGAATGTCAGTGACGGCAAACGCTTCTGCACCCGATGCGGCGTGGGACTGGCGCCGCCTCTCGCTCTGGCTGTGGGCGTCTCAGACGTTATCACGTCGCCAAGGGCGGTTTCGCAACCCTCGGCCTCGGGCGCTTTGACCGGGCGATTGTTGGATCAGAGGTACTACCTTGAATCCAAACTCGGCGTCGGTGGAATGGGGACTGTTTATCGCGCCGGCCGTCTGCTGATCGGCGACTGGGTAGCGGTCAAAGTGCTCCATCAGGATCAAATGGCCGATCCTCGGGCGGTCGAACGTTTCCGCCGCGAGGCGCAGATCGCCGCCCGCCTGAAGCATCCGAATGTAGTTACAGTTCACGATTTCGGCGTTTCCACAGATGGCCTGAGCTATTTGGTAATGGATCTGGTTGAAGGAGAGAGTCTCAGCAGTCTGATCGAGCGGCAAGGCACGCTGGCTGAGACCGAGGCCGCCGAGATTGTCCGTCAGGTTTGCGCTGCGTTGGACGAGGCGCACAGGCAGGGTGTCGTACACCGCGACATCAAACCACAGAATATTATCGTGCAGGCAATCCCAGATGGCTTGCAAGTCAAGGTGCTCGATTTCGGCTCCGCCGCGTCACCCGACGTTACCGCCAGCAAGCTGACGCGAACCGGCGCTGTCGTTGGGACGCCACATTACATGTCGCCTGAGTATTGTTTGGGTGAAGAGTTGGATGGACGCTCCGACATCTACAGCCTGGGCATAGTCCTGTTTGAAATGCTGACAGGCGTCGTGCCCTTCGATTCGCCTACCCCGACAGCCATTGTCATTAAGCATGTCAATGACCCGCCGCCGCCACCGCGCATGTTAAATCCGAACATCTCGCCCGCCGTCGAGTCGGTCGCGCTGCGCGCGCTAGAGAAGCAGCGCGACGCGCGGCCACAAACGGCTGGCGAAATGGCGAAGGAACTGATTGCGGCTGCGAGTGGCGCGGGACTGGAGGCTCCTCATCCCGCAATGACCGCGGCGCCGGAAATCATTACGTCCGCGCCAGGAACAACGCCAATATCGATGGAAGAGGTTGCTCCCGAATGGGACAGCAGTGTTGCGACATTGGGCGATAACGCTCCGGCGTTTGGCGAAGCGTTTGCGAAAACGGGATCGAGCGGAAAATCCGTTTTACTGCTTTTTTGCGCGTTGCTCTTGCTGGCTGGCGGCGGACTTTGGTGGTACTTGCATGACGGCGGGAATGAAAATGCCGCGGCGACAAATGACTCTGCAGGGAACAGCCAGCAGGTTTCGACGCCGGCAGGAGCGGCGGAATCGCTGTCGCCGAGCGACAGACCCTGGGGACTGATTCCCAGCCAGACCATCGGCGTCATTGATGCGGCGAAGGCGTTGGGAGTGGCGGATCGGCAAATGGCGGTGATAAATCCCGGCGGTCAACTTGCGCTGGATTATCGTGAGGGCAGGTTTTTTGGCGACGGACGCGGCATGGATCTGCGTGTCTACGGTCCAGAACAGCGGAAAGTTTCGTACATCATCTTTGTCAGAAATGATCCGGCCGAAGATTGGAAACAGATTGACATAAATCGCAAAGGATTCTTCGGGAGACTGGCCATGCATGACATGGGGCATCACGGCGTCCGGCAGGCGCGCCATGTAATGATCAGGAACAATAGTAACGCCGACCTGAGAATTGACGCGGTTTCGGTTGTCTACAAAGATCAAGTCCACGGCGACGGCGCCAAGCGCCATCGCCACTGATACTTGTCGCCGAAAATGTCTGAACAAACTACTTCAAAGAAGAGCCTCCTGCGCAGCCTCGAACCGCTGTGGTTGTTGATCGCCCTGATCGCAATCACGGTGTTGCATTACGAGAATGTCAGCGGCAGCGCGCTGCTGCATGAGCTCTCGCAGCGGCTTTATTACCTGCCGATCATCTACGCGGCTTACCGTTATGGCTTGCGCGGCGGGCTGACGACGTCGCTCGTCAGCGCGGCGCTCTACTTCCCGCACATCGTACAGCATTGGGCCAACAAGCATTCGGCGATCAACCAGTACGCGGAAACAATCCTCTTTCTGGTCATCGGGGTCGTCACCGGGTTGCTGGCGGGCAAAGAGCGGCGCGAGCGCGAGCGTTATGAAAATGCCGCGGCTGAATTACAGCGCGCTTACGACGAATTGCGCGCGACGGTGGAGCAACTTCTGATCGCAGACCGCCATTCCTCT
>DASUFM010000915.1:0-4710 GCA_036274535.1 Blastocatellia bacterium | reverse complement strand
TGCGCGCATTCAGTCACAACGCCACGTTTATTGCGGGAGCTTCACTCGCGGGTTTGGTCACGGCGAAGCTCGGCGCGGCTGTGGGCTATGCGTGCGACGCCGCTACTTTCATCCTCTCGCTCGCCATGCTTTTGCTGATGCGCGCCGTCCCGGCGCCTGAAGCCGCCGACCGTCCGAGCCTGCGCTCGATCAAAGACGGCCTGTTTTACGCGCGCAGCCGGCAGGAATTGCTCGGAACTTATCTGATAGACATCATCGCAATCTTCTTCGGGATGCCGATGGCTTTATTCCCGGCGATCGCCGAACGCCTGGGCTCCGGTTCTGTCGGATTGCTTTATGCCATGCCCGCCGTGGGAGCGACTTTGGCGACTCTGACTTCGGGCTGGATGGAGAAAGTAAACAGGCACGGGCGGGCTATAACGCTTTCAGTGGTGGCCTGGGGATTGGCGATCGTCGGCTTCGGTTTTGCGACAAGGCTGTGGGTGGCGCTTCTTTGTCTGCTTGTGGCCTTCGCGGCCGATATGGTGAGCGGGATGTTTCGAATGACGATCTGGAATCAGACCATTCCCGATCATCTGCGAGGCCGATTGGCGAGCGTTGAAATGATCAGCTATATGACCGGCCCGTATCTTGGCAACGCCGAAGCCGGATTGGTGGCCAGCCTCTTCGGGTTGCGCGCATCGGTCGCTTCGGGCGGCGTGATGTGCGTGATCGGGGCCGTCCTGCTCGCTCTGGTTTTACCGGGATTTCTCCGCTACGACGGGCGCGAAGGACTGAAACGCAAAGTGGCCGAAGAGGCTCAGCGCGCAGCCGCGGTTTCCGCCGCTCAAAATTCATGACGCCGGTCGCCATCATTTCATAACACCTGATAATCTCCTTAGCTCTTAAAATGCCATAGTCCAGCCATCTCTCTGTCTCTTCGCGCATCTGTCGTGTAGAATCCTCGCCGCTGCAAGTCTGAATTCAACGACCAACATTTTAATAACGACCGATCTATTCAGAATCGGAGAGGACCAGGCGAAGCATGTCCAACATCAACGACCCTTACCAGCTTCGGCCGGAGGACGTAATCGAGCCTCCGAAAACTTTCTCTGACACGCTCAAGCGCATCGGCCCGGGAATGATACTGGCCGCGTCAATCGTCGGATCAGGCGAATTGATCGCCACGACGACGCTCGGCGCGAAGGTCGGTTATACGGCGCTCTGGATCATCATCTTAAGTTGTCTGATCAAGCCTGTCGTGCAGGCGGAGCTTGGGCGGTACGTCATAGCGACCGGCGAGACCGGACTGGCCGGGTTCAATCGCGCGCCGGGGCCGCGCGTGAAAGTGAACTGGATCGTATGGGCGTGGGCGGCGATGACTCTGATGACGATGATGCAGGTCGGCGCGATGTTCGGAGGCGTGTCGCAGGTGATGCATCTGCTGATCCCGGCGGTCAGCGTAAAAATCTGGATTTTGATCTTTCTGGGCATCACGCTGGCGCTGTTGCTCGGCGGCGGTTATGAACGCATAGAGCGGCTGGCGATGATCAAGGTGGGGTTGTTCACCATGCTGACTTTCCTGGCCGCTCTGCTGCTCATACGAATGCCGCAGTATTTTTCATGGGACGCCTTCTGGAGCGGCTTCGAGTTTAAGATGCCGGGCGAAGGCTTCGCGGACGCCGTCGCCGTCTTCGGCATCACCGGCGTGGGCGCGAGCGAACTGTTTATGTATCCATACTGGTGCGTCGAGAAAGGCTACGCGCGCTTCGCCGGGCGTCGCGACGGCTCCTCCGAATGGCGCCATCGCGCGCGCGGCTGGATTCGCGTGATGCACACTGACATAGGCGCTTCGATGCTGATTTACACCGTAGCCACCATCGCGTTCTATCTGCTCGGCGCCGGAGTGCTCAACGGGATGAAACTCGTGCCCAAAGAAGGCGAGATGATTTCGACGCTCTCGAACATCTACACCGAAACGCTGGGCGGCTGGTCGCGCTGGCTGTTTTACGCGGGAGCGATCATCACGCTTTACGGCACGATTTTCGCGGCGACCGCCGCCAATTCGCGCCTCTTCGCTGACATGTTCCGGCTGATGGGAGCGTTCAGCGCCGATGACGCCGCCGCGCGAGCGCGCTATCGCAACTTCTTCATCATTTTATTGACGGTGATTCCGGTGGCCCTGATATTTATCTTCACCGATCCCGTTCATATGGTTCGGATCGGAGGGATCGCGCAGGCGATGATGCTGCCGGTCATAGGTCTGGGCGTGGTCTATCTGCGCCACCGCCATTTGCCTGAAGACATACGGCCTTCGACGTGGGTGACTGTCGGGCTGTGGGTGGGAACCGCGTTGATCGTGTGGCTGATGGGTTATTCAGTTATTGAAGCTGTGAGGAAAATGCTGTGAATATTGAACGAAGAATGCCGAGGGACGACGAATTTCAAATGCCGAGTTTCCGCCTCGACGGCCGTGTGGCGCTGGTCACAGGCGGCAGTCGCGGGCTCGGGCTGGCGATGGCCCAGGCGCTCGCCGAGGCCGGCGCCGATATCGCGATAGCCGCGCGCACGCAATCGGAGCTTGAAGTCGCCGCCGATCTGATTGGCAAGAGCGGCAGGGAAGTCCTGACTGTTCCGACCGATGTGAGCAACGTCGAGGCCGTGCGCGCGATGGTTCAGAAGACCGCGAGTCATTTCAATCGCTTCGACATTCTGGTCAACGCGGCGGCGATCAATTACCGCAAGCCCGCGGACGATTTCACCGAAGAGGATTGGGACAGGCTGATCGGAATAAATCTGAAAGGCGCGTTCTTCGCTTCTCAGGAAGCGCTGCGCGTGATGCGGCGGCAAACCGATCGCCCGCACAAGGCCAAGATCATCAACGTCGGTTCGATCGCCTATGAAATCGTAGTTCCGAATATCGCGCTCTACTCGATCAGCAAGGGCGGATTGCGGCAGATGACTCGTTCACTGGCCGTTGATTTCGCCAAAGACAACATCTGCGTCAATTCCGTCGCGCCCGGACGCTTCTGGACGAAGATGACCGATTCGGTCTTCTCGAATCCCGAGTTGTACGACAGCGCCGTGAGCGTGATTCCGATGGGGCGTCCCGGCATTCCTTCGGAACTGGCCGGCGCGACCGTCTTCCTGGCCTCCGACGCTTCGGATTACATCACCGGCGAGACGATCACGATCGATGGCGGATGGACCGTGAGCGCGGGCGTAAAAGCCTGACTGAGAGCCGTTTGGACTATAAGGCGAAAAGCGTTAAGCTAAAGGTGTATATTTCGCCGGAAGGGAGGCGAAGATTATGTCATCAGTTGCTTTAGATCAACTCAGAGATCAACTGCGCAGGCTGCCGCCTGACATGATTCGGACTCTCAAGGCGGCGCTTGAGCTTGAACCTAAAGATCAGCAAAAACTACTCGACGAATTACCAGATCAACAACCGATCGAGCGCCGCGAGGTGAAAGTACGGAAGGTCAAACCTCGCGATTATTCAAAGGAACTCCAATGGCTTCGCGAGAATGGCCATCTTTACCCCGGTCAACATCTGGCGGTGAGTGGTGATGAGCTTCTCGCTTATGGCCCTGACTTCGGTGATGTTTTTGATAGAGCCAAGGCGACTGGGAAAAGATTCCTGATGGATTATGTTGCCCGAGAAAATGAAATATGGGGCGGAGGTGAGCCAAATATTCGGAATTCGATCGCGTCCTGCTAGGTCGTGAGGGGTGGTTGCAAAAAGTACGTCTGAATCTGATTGTTTACGAAGATAGCCTTTACCTTAATTTGCACAGCCAGTAAGAAGTCGGAGAAAAGCGTTCGGTATTTTGGAGGTTCAATTGAAAACACTTTTATTTAAAGCTGTTGTCTATTGTGCGCTGCTCTGCGCAATGTTTGCTCCGGCCAGTCTTTCGGCGCAAACGAAAACCGAGAAATCTGTGAACAACGCCCGAAATTACCGCGTGCTTGGCGCGGACAAGAGTCGGGTCGCAATCGTGAACGCCAGTGGCGAGATCGAATGGGAGGTCCCCAATAACGACGCTCGCGAGATTCACGACATCCAGATGCTGGCCAACGGCAATGTGCTCTTTCAGACCGGCTATACGACCGTCGTCGAGGTGAACCGCGACAAGCAGGTAGTCTGGCGGTACGAAGCGAAGCCGAAAGAAGGCTATGCCGGGCGCGTCGAGATTCATTCTTACCAGCGTTTGAAGAACGGCCTGACGATGATCGCCGAGAGCGGCAATGCCCGCCTCGTCGAGGTGGACAAGAAAGGTCAGATCGCCAGGGAAATCGCGCTCACGATTGATCACCCCAACGCCCACCGCGACACGCGCATGGTCCGCTATCTTGACAACGGCCATTACCTTGTTTGTCACGAAGGCGACGGCAAATTGCGCGAATATGACGGCGCCGGAAAAGTGGTCTGGACTTACGAAATGGACTTGAATGGCCGCCCGGCTTCGCCGGGCCATGGTCCCGAAGGCCACGGCGTCGCGGTCTTCGGCGCGATCAGGCTGCCGAACGGCAACACGATGATCGCGGGCGGCAACAACAATCGCGTGCTCGAAGTCACGCCCGCAGGCAGGATCGTCTGGAGCATTGACCAGAAAGAATTGCCCGGAGTCACTCTCGCGTGGGTGACGACGCTCGAAATGTTGCCCAACGGCAATCTGATCATCGGCAACACTCACGCAGGCCCGGACAACCCTCAACTCATCGAAGTCA
>DASUFM010000914.1:0-8957 GCA_036274535.1 Blastocatellia bacterium | reverse complement strand
ATTACGCTACGCCGTGCATGGGGGCGGTGCTGCACACGCTCAACCTTCGTCTCTCTTCCACCGACCTGGAATACATCATCAATCACGCTGAAGATTCGGTGATCTGCGTGGACGAAGACCTGCTGCCGATCCTGGAAAAACTCGAAGGCAGGATTCCGACCGTCAAACACATCGTCGTTATGAGCAACACCGGCGAATGGAAGACCACACTCTCGCCCGCTCACGATTACGAGCAGTTGATCAGCGCTGAAAAAACCGAATTCACCTGGCCCGACATTGATGAAAACGCGCCGATGGGTTTGTGTTACACCAGCGGGACGACCGGCAAGCCGAAGGGCGTGATGTACACGCACCGGTCGAACTATATCCACACGATCACCGGCGGATTGCCCGACATGCTCGGGTTGACGCGCGCCGAAACGGTGATGGCCATCGTCCCCATGTTCCACGCCAACGCGTGGGGGTTGCCTTACATCTGCTGCATGCTCGGCGCGAAACAGGTGCTGCCCGGCCCTACGATGGACGGCGCATCGATCTGCAGTTTGATCGAATCCGAGAAGGTTACGTTCACCGGCGGCGTGCCCACGATCTGGCTCGGCGTGATGAACGAGTTGCAGCAGAACCCCGGCAAATACGATATGTCGAGCCTGAAATCCATGGTCTGCGGCGGCTCGGCGCCGCCGCGCGCGATGATCGATTGGTTCGAGACCAATCTCGGCGTCAATTTTATTCACGCATGGGGAATGACCGAAACCAGTCCGCTCGGCTCCAACTGCCGCCTGAAGCCGAAGATGCATGACTGGCCGCGCGAGAAACAACTCGACATCAAACAGCGCGCGGGCACGGCCGCGCCGGGATTGAAAATGCGGATCGTTGACGACGCCGGCGCCGAAGTCCCACACGACGGAGTATCGATGGGACGATTGCTGGTCAAAGCGCCATGGGTCGCCTCTACCTATTACAAGGAAGAGCCCTCGCCCGAAAAATTCCCCGACGGTTGGCTGGACACCGGCGACGTGGCGACGATAGATAACGAAGGCTATATGGCCATCGCCGACCGCTCGAAGGACCTGGTCAAAAGCGGCGGCGAATGGATTTCATCGGTGGACCTGGAGAACGCCATTATGGCCATCACCGGCGTGGCCGAAGCGGCGGTCATCGCCGTCAATCACCCGAAATGGCAGGAGCGCCCGCTGGCCTGCGTAGTCATCAAACAGGGCGTGGCGCTGACCAAAGAGCAAATCTATGATCACCTCGGCAAGAGTTTCGCGAAATGGTGGATGCCCGACGACATCGTCTTCATCGAAGCCCTGCCGAAAACCAGCGTCGGCAAGTTCGACAAGAAAACTCTGCGCAATCAGTTCAAGGATTTTCAGTTGACGACCTGAACTGTTTGACGCCGTGATTGAGCCTGAAGAGATTCGTTGGATCGTATTTCGCCTTGATTTGAGCGAGCCGGTCAAAGTTTGCGCCGAAGGTCGCCTGCGCCAAAGAATCGGCGTCACGATCCTCACGACCGAGGTAGTTCAGATAGACAGCGCCTGTCGAGTGAGGCGACAGGCGCCTCCATGCCTCACGGACCCATTCGACATGCCGTGGCGTCTCACGCGCGTCCCTCCAATCGCCCATGAAGTTCATGACGAAAGCGGCGTCGCGGTTCGCAAAAGCCGTCTCGTCCGGCCGCGCACGCCGCACGGCGCCTCCGATGTGCTGGACCAAAACCATCGTCGAGCGCGAGCTGCGGTTTTCCGCGCAGTCAGCCATGATCTCGATCGCAGTGTCGGTGAGGTCGTCGAGGAATAGCGATTTCCAGTAACTGATGACCTCTCCGGTGTTGGGAAAGAAGGGATCGAAGGCTCGCTGAATGGTTTGGTACGGGATCGGGCCGGCGATTTCGCCCAGAGGGGCGCCAAATTCACGAAGAGGTTGCAAGACCCGCATACCCTCCTGCGGATCGCCTGCATATACTCCCGCGGCGATCACCACATCCTGATTCCGAACCGGATCGGGAAAACCCGGCGCCGCGGGCGCCGTCCACATCGCGATCTCGGAAGCCGCCTCCTCCGGCGCCGAGGCGACCCACTCCCGCCATCGCTTCAGCACATTACTCGTGGCCGCCATTGGATACATCGAGAACACGACGGCGACCAGGGGCCCGACAGGATGCAAACTGAATTCGAAAGAAGTCACGACGCCAAAGCCGGCGCCTCCTCCACGCAGGGCCCAGAACAGATCCGCATTCTCGTCGGCGTTCGCCGTGAGAACATCGCCATTCGCAGTGACCACGTTCGCCGCAACGAGGTTGTCGCAACTGAGACCATACTTGTTCCGCAGCCAGCCGATTCCGCCGCCGAGCGTCAGTCCCGCAACTCCAGTGTGCGACACGATGCCTCCTGGCGTCGCAAGGCCGAAAGCCTGCGTTTCCCGATCGACGCCGGCCCACGTCGCGCCGCCCTGAACATGAGCGACCCGGCGTTTGTGATCCACGACCACGCTGTCCATCAGCGAAAGGTCTATCACCAGACCGTCATCGCACATCGATGCTCCGGCCACACTGTGGCCGCCCCCGCGAACCGCCGTAAGGAGTTGGCGCCGGCTTGCAAAGCGCACGGCGTCAATCACGTCCGCCGCGCCCTGGCAACGCGCGATCAGCGCGGGGCGGCGGTCGAACATCCCGTTGAAAATGACGCGCGCCTCATCGTAGCCGGGTTGACCGGCGCGAAGCAGCGGCCCGCGCATCATCATTCGTAACTCATCGATCTCAGCATCATCGATGACGGCAGTCCCGCCTGCCGCGCTGGCGATTTCCATTGCTGGATCCTCCATCCATATTGCGTTGCTGTTGAAGATGAATGTGGCCGAGCTGATTCCCCGGCCTCATCCGCCTGCGCCGTGCGCCGCTATCGCCGGTAAAAATACCGGCGAGCGGAGAATCTGTTCCGGATGTTGTCCGATTATCGGCTGAAAGCCCGTCCAATGTCCGCCCTCGTTTCGATTGATGTACAACTGACCGTCGCGGACGGCGACGGCGACGAAGTTGTTGCGTCCGGTGTGCGCCGCGCCGCCGACAACCATTTCATCACCGCCAATGTATTCAAAGCCGCTCCAAAGCAACCGGGGATCGGGCGGCGGCGGCGGAACAAACAATTGGTTAGGATGCCTGCTTGCCCAGATGCTGTGCCATTTCAGCCCCTGCATCGTCAGCGCGTTCAGCCTCGTCGGGCTAAACGCCGTCAGCACGGGATCATCCATAACGCGGCCGCCCAGATTACTGAAAACACGTGGCGCGGGACAAAGGGAGGGTATGGGCTGCGCGCAAACCTCGTCGCCAGGTCCGATTCGGCGATGATAAAGGTTGCGCGTATCCAGTCCGACGACGACCAGATCAACAGCGCCGTCGCCCCAGCTCGAAGCTGACGACGAACTAAAGAGCGCGTTGTCGATACGAAAATCGTGCGCGATGCTCAGGCGCGGCTGCCAGGCCGCGCCCACAAACCGCCAGCGAAACAGATGATAGTCGAGATCCACGGCCAAAAGTTCGAGTTGTCCCGCCCCTGTGCTCATCAAAATCGGGGCGGAGATGATCTGATTAGCGATCGCAGCCGGCTGACTCCACACGCCGCCGCGATAACGCCAATGATAAATCCGGTTGTCGCCGCCGCGCGCCGCAAGTTCGATGAAGCCGGCGCCGCAGGTCGCAGCCGAAAGCGCGGTCAGCGTCACGCCCGCCGGAATCGGCAATATGACCGGATAACTCGAACCGTAGCTGAAATGTCTTGTGTGTTCCGGCTTGCCATCTGAGCGCAGCGCAATCGTGTCGAACATTCCCGACCCGGTTGAAAGCGTTATCGGGTCAACCACCGGATTTGAATCGCGGACAACCGACGTCATGCCGAATAAATACGTCGCGTTGGTTTCCGCAAGGCGTTCGACGTGAACTGTCGAACCAAATCCGGTCCGATTGCCGATGTGCGCCATTTGAAAATTTCGGTCAACGGCGACCAGCGCCGGACGGCCTGAAAACGCCTGCTCGCCGGCCGCTTCCCATCCACGCCAGTGAACCGCTTTCCCAGGGGTGGCAGGGCGCCCGTAACGCCCGCTTTCATATTCGTTGTGAAAGATCAACTGCGCCGAATTACTGTAGATTGTGTATGCCCGCGCGGCAAGCTCGGTTTTGCCGGCGCGCGTTCCGGCGGCCGCAAATTCGGAGACGCGCCCGTCGGTTTTCGGGCCGCCGGCGCCAAAATCGTCAACCAGCAAAGTCCAGCCTTGCCAGCCAGGATTGACCACGCGTCCGTCAACCGTGAATGGCGCGAGCGCGTAAACGAAATGATTGTGACGAAGCCGGTTGTCAGAACCGCGGACAATCAACTCCGGCTGCTTATAGGTCGCGCAAGTCAAAACGGGCGTGGCGTTGACAGTCGCCCCGCCGACGCTGATTTCGTTACCACTGAAAACGATGCCCGAACTGCCCACGTTTGGAACAAAATTGCTTGAGATTATCTCTAAAATACGGTGAAAAACCGCGCCGCCTGGTTTGACATAAACAACATCAACGCGGTTTTCCCCACTTGCGACCGCCGCCGGAGCGTAGGTGATTGTCGTGGGCGAGGGATTCCACGCAGGCTGTCCCCAGAGGCTGGTTTCCAGGTCGAAAGCGATCGCCGCCAGGCGGTTCTGCCCATCGGCAAAAATGACCACGATTTTATTACCGACATGAACCGCCGTCGGGTCGCGGAATGGCGCGGAGATAAACGCATAGCCGCTCAACGGAACGCGAATCGGATTGAGCCAGATTCCGTTTATCCGGCGATGATGCCAGAGATTGCCATCGCTCCCCGCCACGACAATCTCTGCCTGGCCGGGCGCGGAAGCGGCGACGGCAGGTTTGCCGCGGTAGCTGACCGCCGGATTGTAAGCCGTGTTCGGCGTCACAATTCGCGTGGCGCCCCATTCCTCATCTCTGTAATGCGCATAAATCAAATCGCCGCTCTGATTTGTCGCCGCCAGTTCGAGCTGGTTGTTACCGGAATGAACCAGAGTCGGATCGTTATAAATAGGAGGATAAGGCGTCGGGCTGGGACTCGGAAACGGGATAGCAGCGTAATCGCTCCAGCCGCCGTTGCTCTTGCCGGCATGATAGAGCTTGCCGTCCAAAGCCCGCGCCACCAGATGCATCTGTGGGCGGGCGGCGTCCGGTCCCAGCCAATCGGCTTTCGAGCGATAGGAAACTTCCAGACGGCTCGGATTCTGCGGGGTCAATCTGATTTGTGATAGCGCGAAATGGTCATATTCCTGCTCGAAAATCTCATCCACTCGCACGGACAAATTATGCGTCAAGACCTGCGCCACGCCTTGTTTGACTTGATTCGGAATGGAAGTCCCGTTTTCCAACACCTGAATCGGCGCGAGGATTTGCGGAATCAGTTGAAAGCGAATCCTTCCGGCGTTGGCAAACGGCGAATAGACGCTCGCCTCGCCCTGCAAGCGCAAATTGGGAATCATTACTTGAAGCGGATAAGTCCCGTTGATATTGGTGAAAAGGTCGATCAGCCAATTTACCGCGTTGACCTCGATTGTACCGTTAATGACAAGCTGTAAGCCCGCATCAAAGGCTATGGTTTGGCGTTCGGGATGATAAGCGAACGACGGATTACTGAGAAAAACAACGCTGACGGTATCGAGCCTCGTCAGTCGCGCGCGGTCGTCTGTCGCGCCGCTCGTATAAAGCTGAAGCCTTCCCTCGATCCATTTGCCGATTTGCGCCTCGAGTTCCGCGCTCAATCTGGCGAGCGAAACCGCCGCCGAGCCGATTTCAAGCTTCGCCATCTCCGTCCGGCGCATTTCAGCCAAAAGGTTCGTGCTTTGCGCGCGTGGCGTCCCGGTTGAATTGTCAAATGTCAGATTGATCGCCCGCCCTTGTAGATTGTCGAAATGCCGGCTCAGATCGGCTTCCGTGGCAAAAATGCCGTTGTATGCCGCGACTTCTTTTTCCGACAGGTAAAAATCATCGCCGCAACCAGCCAGAGTCAGCGACACAATCATCAGAATTACCAATGCGCCAATTTGCTTTAACAGCTTCATTTTGTTTCCCCTTTAATTTGCCTGAATAGTGAACTCGATTATCAATGGTGTGTCCGCCGGCATTGGGTCGGGAGATGGAGTCGTCAAATCGGCGTCCGCGCCTTCATTGATATTGAACTCGACCAGCCAGGTCAGTTTTTCCATTGATCCGGCCGGATCGGATTCATAGGTAGGCGTAGCGGGCTTTTGAATCGTTTGATTGGCGTTATATGTTTCGCGGCAAGAGTCCAGATTAATGAAATTGCCGCCGCTCGCATTCTGGTTGCCGTAACAACGATGCGAAGATTCTCCGGGATGTCCGGAAACCGTGCCTTGAAAACCCGGCAGAAATAAAATGCGTGAAGGTTTGACCGGAACGCTTTCGTTGGGAATGGCGCATTGTCTGCCTTGCGCTGAACCGTCGCCGCATACGCCTCTGAGGATACGAATATCGGTAACGCGTAAATTCGGGCTGAAATTCTCCAGCCAGAGCGGATTTCCCTCAATCGTCCACGTCCAATAATTTGCGCCGTCCACCGTTTGGCGAGTCAGTTGATAAGCTGTCTTTTGCGCGAGACCGGCGCCTTTTTCGACGACGTGAAGTTTTATCTCGCCGTTAGTCGCCCCCCTGAATCTCACTGTCTGCTCCGATTGCAGGCGATAAAGACCACTTGTCGCCGGCTCAAAAAAAATCAATTGATAGCTTGGATTTGTATTGTTGGCGCATGCGCCGAGAACATCTCCCGTGCCCCGGAAAATGTAAGAGAGAACCACTTGCGGATTATCAGTTTGAATAAAACCGGAATCAGCGACGACATCGAGCGCGCCGGGAAAATAGATCGGATGAACTCCCATACAAGGCGGTCCCTCGATTGACGGCGGGAGATTACAATAATCGCAGACCTTACAATCTTCGGTAGATGTGTTGTCAATAAAATCGCACATTGCGCCTTTGCGTTCCCAATGAAACTCATGAGTGTCCCATCTGGGCGCAATCGCGTCGCCGTGTCTGAGCCAATAAACGTGAGCGGGCTGAATTGAAAAAGGCAGACCTTGCGGCTCAAAACGAACGTTCTCCACTTCAATCTCTTTAATCACAAAACCATCAACCTCTGCTGTGCCTGTGCCGCAGCATGCGGTTGGCACACAACCGGCAGTCAGCAAACTACTGAGTAACATGGCGAGCAAAAAGCCGCTTCCGGCAATTCGATGAGAGAGTGTGAGGCTTCGCGGTTTTGCAGAAAAAAACTTCAGCGGGATTCCAATTGTTTTTATTCGAGTCATAAAACCTCTTTTCGTCTCCCAAGACGATGCGCTCGACCAAACCGGAAATCTCTCCGGCATCCGGATCAACGCCGGGATAAAGCCGGATGATGAGCGAGCGATGGATCGAAAGGGGGTTTGGCCCTCTCATCTCTGTCTTCATTGTCTTCTCGTGCGATAAGATGTCTCGACGCAGGTCATTTTTCATGATGCGTAACCCCACCGCGGAATTCGAGATGGTTCTCCTCCAGCCATCCTGCAACCGCGCGGCCGAGGGCCAGGCCGCCATTGGTCGCATAGCGGAAGTGCCAGCCAAGCCTCACGCGCGAGTCAGCGCACTCCGCCGCGGCTGCGCTGAAACTCCGGAACGAACGCGTTGGCGTCTCGGGCGGAGCGGTCGTCGTTTCCATTGTGAAAGCCACATGATCTCCGAATGTCCGCTCCAAGATCTCGAATGAGGAGGCGCAGACCGTGGAATGGGCGGACACATACTCCGGAAATGGAGGCGTGGTCCGTAGCGGCTCCCAGTTCGAGTCCGCTTCCGTGGCCCGGTTACCGTCGCGCGCCGCCTCCCTGATGGCAGTATATGGGCGCCAATGGTTGTACTCGAACTTGGAATCCCAATTGGCAAGATAGCCGTCGAACATGCTCATGTTGAGCAGAGCAAACATACGGGCTGATTGCCAGAGGTAGGTCCTGCGTTGTGTGACCAATTGCCGCGCAAGGCGGTTCATTGACCCCTCGGTAAACTCCATCCACCAAATGGCGTAGCGGGCCTGGTCAGGAGTGCGAACCTGGCTGTCGCCCCGACCGAAGTCTTTCACTTCATTGTATGCCGCAGCGTATTGCCGGCTGTCGAGACGCGGCGGAGGCGCCGGGCGGAATTGATCGGGAGAGCGGAGACCGAAAGGCGTCGCAAACCTGAACCCCGGTTGAAGCGTAAAACCGTTCCATGGCGGCGTCGTCTGGTACGCTCCGAGTTCGTTTGAAAAAACGTACGAGCCCTGAAAATCCCAGCCATCGCCCTCGCGCAATGCGAGGATGGCGGCGGCGCTTTGCCGGCCGAGCGATATTCCGCGCGTTTTTTGAGGACTATCAGGGATCCGTGAGAGCCAGTTTGTAAGCTCTACATCCAGCTTCTCCTGCGCGCCCGGATACTGCGACAATACGACGTCATGAGCGGCCTGCGCGGCGGCGGCGATCGGATGAGCTGACAAATCGAATCCGCGGTTCGCGAACTGCCGATACAGCGGGATGACAGCGTTCAGCGAGTCATGAATCGCGATATGCATCATAGCGTGAGCGCGAACCCCCTTGAAGGTTAAGAACTGATCCTCGGCAAACGCTATCTCATTGACGGTTTTGTTCCAGGCCACAACCAGCGCCGAATCCCAAAAGAAGACATGTTGCAACCGCGCGAGCGCCGTGTCCTCTTGCCGTTTCATCTCCTGGTCTGAAAAGCGTCCTCCGCGATCCATTCTGGGCGGTCCTTGCGCCACGGCGGCGGCTGCCAGTAAGGCGGCTGTCGCCAGTACAACGAGCTTGCGTAATATCATTGATGACCTCCTTATCTCGACTTTGTCCAATGTGAGATCGGCGCTCCGCGCCGATCTCACATTGGACAAAGTCTC
>DASUFM010000913.1:0-4690 GCA_036274535.1 Blastocatellia bacterium | reverse complement strand
ATAATATTCCGCCCTGGTTGGACGAGAATCGTCTTTTGAGGGGAAACAAGGCTGCCCACTTCAACCAGTCCTTCATACACCAGCACGCGCGTTTCGCCGTTCGGTTCGACGGTGACTAAAAAATCCGTTCCGCGCACGGCGATCGAGGCGATTGGGCTGAAGACTCGATATGGATTGGGGCGTTTCAACTGATGGCTGATCGTAGCGCGAACTCGTCCCACAATGACCTCAAGCAGGTCACGCCACGTAACTCCTGCGTGAAAGTCTTTCAGCTCAACGCGTGATCTGGGAAAGATGATCACCTGGCTGCCGTCGCCGAGAGCTATTACAACACTCCCATTTACTCCGGTATCAATTATGTCGCCCGGCCGCAGAGTGGAGTTCATTTTGAGGTCGGACGGGGCGCCGCCGACGTATAGTATCGCGCCTGGCGCCGTGCGTGTGACCGTGGCCACCATGCCGCGCGCCTGCGCCGCGGCCGTGGCGTGAATCATCGCGCAGCAGAAGACGGCCGCCGACGCCAACAAGATTCCGGGAGCGCAGACTATTTGGCGAGGATCTGAGTTGATGAACCTGATTCGTATTTTCAACATTCTGTTCTTCTCCCTGCGCAATCATCCACGAAGGTTTTTGTGATCTGTCTTCGTGTTCTTCATTTCTTCGAGGTCGATTCTGATCGGAGGCTCTCATTCTCGGGGGCGGTGAATTCCGCGAGCCTGTATTTGGCGATCAATCGTTGTATGGTGCGCCGGTTCAGGCCGAGCGCCGCCGCGGCGCGGCGACGGTTGCCGCCTGATTCGGTGAGGACGAGTTGGAGGTAGCGACGTTGTAATTCGTCCATTGTCGGCCGGTCCGCCAGGATATTTCGCGGCGATTCGGCCGGCGCGGATTGGGCGCTCCGGGCGATGTGCTGGGGCAGGCAATCGAGCGTTATCAAATGGTCGGTGGCCAGCGCGACGGCGCGGATCAGGGCGTTCTCCAACTCACGGACATTGCCCGGAAATTGATAGCGGCGTAAGGCTTCGGCGGCTTCTCTGGTCAAGTGGTGGGGGCGATCGCCCGTCTGGCGACGCAGGAAATGTTGCGACAGCAACTCGACATCGCCCATGCGCTCGCGCAACGGAGGCATGTCTATCGTGAGCACGCTCAGCCTGTAAAAAAGATCGGCGCGGAACTTTTCGGCGGCGACCATTTCAAGCAGGGGGGCGTTGCTCGCTCCGATGACGCGGACGCTGACGCGGCGCGTTTGCGTCGACCCGACCCGCCTCACTTCGCCCGATTGCAAGACCCGCAGCAACCCGGCCTGAAACGTTTGGCTGGTCGACGCCAGTTCATCCAGAAACAGAACGCCGCCGTCAGCGGCTTCAAAAAGCCCTTCGCGGTCGTTCGTCGCGCCGGTAAACGCCCCTCTGACGTGGCCGAACAATTCGGCCTCCAACAATGTGTCGGTCAATCCTGAGCAGTTGACGGCGATGAAGGGGCGATTAGCGCGCGAACTCAAGCCGTGTACGGCGCGCGCCGCCAATTCCTTGCCGGTTCCCGATTCGCCCGTGATCAGGACGGTCGCGTCACTGCGCGCCGCGTGAGCGATCAGTTTATAGACGGCGCCCATCGCGGGGCTGCGTCCCACCAGGCCCGACCGCGAGAGGTCGTTCAACGGCGCTACGGTTTCAATCTCCAGGCTGCCGGCTTCGCGACGCGCATCGATCGAGCGGCGGAGCAAGTCGGCCAATGCCCCGACTTCGAACGGCTTTGCGATGAAATCAGTGGCGCCGGCGGTGACGGCCTGCATCGCCAATTCGAGCGAGCCTTGAGCGGTGATCAGGACGACGGGCGTGTGATCGTCGTGGGCGCGAAGCTCACGCACGA
The DNA here is from genome assembly GCA_036274535.1 of Blastocatellia bacterium. Lineage (GTDB taxonomy): Bacteria > Acidobacteriota > Blastocatellia > RBC074 > RBC074 > JAJVID01. The sequence goes on along the minus strand of DASUFM010000913.1, from coordinate 2,821 downwards.
AATCCAGGCCGTCGCCGTCGGGCATGAAGATGTCGCAGACGACGACGTCGAACTTTTGCGAGCGCGCCGCCGAGATCGCTTCGCGCCCGCTGCGGACGCTGCTTACATTGAAGCCGTCCAGCGACAGGCCGGTCTCCAACGCCAGGCGGATGGATTTTTCGTCATCAACTATTAACACATGCGGTTTCGACATGTTGATTCTTAAATTGTTCTTGAATGAACGGCAGGCGAAGAGTAAACACAGAGCCGACGCCGACTTCGCTCTCCACCGTGACGCGGCCTCCGTGCAGTTGAGCAATGTCACGCACGAAAGCCAGCCCCATGCCCGCGCCGGGCGCGTCGTCGCCCTCTTGAAGAGGCGGAAGTGGCAGGCGCGGCGCGCGATAAAACTTCTCGAAGATAAAGGGAATCGCCTCGGGCGGAATCCCGCAGCCCTGATCTTTCACTTCGACTCGCAGAAAACCGCCCTCGGCGAAGGCTTCCACGACCACCTCATGACGCGGGGGGCTGAATTTCACCGCATTGGCCAGAAGATTGGTCACGGCGCGCGCGATCAGGTCGGCGTCGGCCCTCAAGGCCGGAAGGTCCGGCGCGAAGTTACGAACTATGCGAATTTCGCGCTGCGCGGCCACGGGCTCCAGCAGCAACAAGGCGCGATCCAGCAGTTGCGTCACACACAAAGGCTCCAGCCGCAACGGGCGGGCGCCCGTTTCAAGCCTGGTCAGATCCAGGTAGTCGTCAATTATGCGCGCCAGACGTTTCGACTCGTCATTGATCGCCAGGTGCATCTCATAACGGCGTTTGGGTTCGACGTCGTATTTGGCCAACACTTCGCTGATGCCCTGAATAGCGGTCAGAGGCGTCCGAAGTTCGTGCGAGACCAGAGCCATCACATCGTTCTTCGCCTTCTGCAGTTCGTATTGTCTGGTCACGTCGGAGAGCGTCGCGACTATGCCGAGCGCCGGCGCCGTTCCATGCGCGCCGCCGGAGTCCTGGCGGACCGCGGACATGCGCAGAATATATCGTTTCGGGCGGCTGTGCCCCGACGCCATATGGATCGTAATCTCACGCTCCACCGGAGAACGTTCGACCAGGAGGCGAAAAAGCGTCTCGCGCGGCTTGGAAGCGGGATCAGTTCCGTTTTGGGACTGTTCGCTCTCGCTCAGGCGCTCAAAGATGTCGCATCCGAGGAGACCGTGTTCGGGCGCGCCGAGAATCGCGGCGGCGCGCGGATTTGCGAAGGTGACGCAGCCGTCCGCGGTTGCGATGATCAGCCCGTCCTCGATTGAGCGCAGGGCGCGCTCGACGAACAGAGAGCGGGTAATCATACGCTGTTGCAACCGGGCCAATATGTGAGCCTTCCACTCGGCGCCGCGCGGCCACCATCTCAAACGACCCGAACGGCCCGCCCTGCGCCGGGCCGAATCGGCGCCGTCCCAGGGCGGTGTTTGAACTCCCGCGGCGAGAAAACTCGCGGCGATTTCCCTGCAAAGCGCCAGAGTTTCGTCCGCCGGCCGCGCCTCGCAATCGAGAATCAACTCGCCCTCCGCCCCGCCGCCCTCGGCCGGGCGGCCGCCCAGCCATAAGACCAGAACGCGCCGATCCGCCGGATGATCGCGGCCATTGAACTCGAAATAGACGGACGCCAGTTCATCCCATGACAATGTTCGAGGGGCCGCGCCCGCCCCTTGATCCGCCGCCGGCTGTCTGAGGTCATGAAACACCGCGCCGTGGCCGGCTACCAGACGCGCTTCGCCCGCGCGACTATAAGAGAAAATGGCCGCGGCCTCGGCCCCGCTCAACCAGGCGATCACGCGTGTCGGGTCGTTTGGGGACGGTGATGATAATGTCCCTTCGTCTGACGACCGGCTGTCCCAAATTTCCAATTCAGAGACGCGAGCGTCAAGCCCTGCGCTCACCGCCAGCGAACGGCGCAACAACGACAGCAGCGCCGCCGCCACGCCAGTGGCGATGATCGGAACCAGGGGAATGATGATTAACCAGCGCGTAAAAGCGAGGTAGGCGATCAGCCAAAAGATCGACGCCAACCCGGCCGTCGCCGCAATTTGTTTGACCCCTTCCCGCCGTCCCTGCAAGAAGGTCAACGACAGGCAAACACTCATCGCCGCCGCCGCCGCCAGCGCGATCATCAACCAATCCGGAATCTCTCTATAAAAACGCTCGCGCAGTATGGCGGTCAGGGCGTTGGCCAGAATCTCGATTCCCGGCGTCAGTTCATCGGCCCGCAGGCTCAGATCGCTTTCGGTGTACGTGAAAGGCGTGGCCACCCTGTCTCCCAGCGCCGCCGCCGTAGCGCCTATGAGCACGTACTTGTCCTTCAATTTATCCTGCCCGATCTTTCCTTCAAGCAGATCGGAGAAACTGTAAGTTTGCTCCGCGAAGGACCCGGCGGGGCCGATATAATCGATATGCAATCTCGCCGGCCGCAGCCTCTCGAAATGCGCGCCGTCATTCTGCGCGCCCAGAACAATTTCATCGCCGTCCGAATAGGTGGGAACTCTGTGGGAGCCGATTTGCGCCATCCCCGGCGATTCTCGCAACTCGGCGCTTTTCCCGCGCTCGGCCACGCGTATCGTCTCAGCGGCCATGGCCCAAAGCGCCTCGCCCGTGTCGTCCGCCTGCCGCAAGAGTAACGCGCGCACGATCCCGTCATGGCCGGGGACGACATTGACATGTCCTACGCCTGCCGCCGCGCTCTCTATTTCGGGCAATGGGCGCAGCCAGACTATACGACTTTCGCCGTCGTCGCCGGTCGTCTTCGCCAGTTGCGAAGCGACAACGACGTTGCCGGCGCGGGCGA
>DASUFM010000912.1:0-2374 GCA_036274535.1 Blastocatellia bacterium | reverse complement strand
TCGCGTTGCAGGAAGTCCTCTGCATACAGGGGCGCGACAGCCAATCCGATCAAGCGCATTTCATCGCAGGCGAACTGGGCTTTAACTATTGCATGGGACATAACCGTAAGTTGAAGGAGGGAATTTACGGCAACCTCCTGCTCAGCCGCTTCCCACTGTTGGAATTTGAGAATCACGATATCAGCGTGGCCGGGCGCGAAGAGCGCGGATGTTTGCGCGTGGATGTCGGCATGTCGAAAGAAGCGGCTGAGCCCGAGGGGGCGAAAGAGAGAAGGCTGCATGTTTATAACGTGCATCTCGGAACCTCCTTCATTGAGCGCCGGCATCAGGCGCGCAAACTGATCAGCGAGTCCATCCTCAGCGACTCCACGCGGCCCGGGCCGCGTGTCATGCTTGGCGATTTTAATGAATGGACTCGCGGATTGGCGACGCAATTGTTGAACAAGCATTTTCAGAGCGGGGACATTAGATTGCACCTGAAGCGTTCGCGCACTTATCCCGGAATGCTGCCAATCATGCATCTGGATCATATCTACTTCTCGGAGGAAGCGCTCGAACTGCAATACGCCGAATTGTATCGGAGCCGCACGGCGCTGCTGGCCTCCGACCACCTTCCAATCTTCGCCGATTTCCGGTTGCGTTAATAATATTGACTGGCGCCCGTCTTGCTGCCAGGGATAGGACGGATAAGACAGATATAGCCTATTTGTCCTATCTGTCCTATCCGCGGGAGTATTTATGAATGCAGAGCCAGCCGATACCATATACACAAACGGAACAATTATCACCGTCAACGACGCGCAGCCGGCCGCCGAAGCGGTCGCCGTCAAGGAGGGAAAGATTCTTGCGGTCGGGACGCGTGATGAAGTGATGCGCCATCTGGGCGCTTCAACCGAGGTGGTAAGCCTCAATGGCCGGACGATGGTCCCGGGATTCGTCGACGGCCATTCGCACATCTGCGATTACGGCGTGTTGTGGGGGTATCCTACGCTCAGCCCGCCGCCCACCGGCGATGTGAAGAACATTGACGACATCATCGCCAGGATGCGCGGTTTTATCGAGGAGAAAGACATCCCTCGCGGCGTCGCCGTCTTCGGCCAGGGGTACGACGACTCGATGCTTGCCGAGGGGCGGCATCCGGCGCGGGAGGACCTTGATCGAATTTCGACCGAGCATCCGGTCGTGATCATTCATGCTTCGGGGCGTCTGGGCTCGGCCAACTCTCTGGCGCTTGAGAAGGTCGGATTCGTCAAAGGGGCGCCGAACCCGAAAGGAGGCCGCATCCATTGCGACACGCGGACAGGCGAACCGACCGGCGTGGTGGAAGAGCAGGCCGTCTTCAATCTATTCCCGCTGCTGCCTCCCAGGACTGACGAGCAACGGCTGCAGGCGCTCGTCGAGATTCAGCTCTATTACGCGGGCTTCGGCGTCACCACCGCGCAAGACGGGCAGACCCCGCCGCATTCGGTCGCGCTGCTCAGAAAAGCCGCCGCGCGCGGCAGGCTGATCATTGACATCGTCTCTTACCCGAAATGGACTTTCTTCGATAAGGTGTTCGGGGGGAATATCGAAGTTGACGTCGTCAACGCCCGGCCCGGCTTCGCTTCCAACATCGAGAGCATTCATCGCTGCGGCGCGCCGGAGGGACAGGCCGATCCGTACATCACTGAAGCGGCGAAGGATCAGCTCGGCGTCTATCACAGCCGCCTCAAATTCGGCGGGATCGAGATCGCCTGCGACGGCTCGCCGCAGAGAAGGACGGCTTTTCTAACGGCGCCTTACCTGCGGCCGCCCGCAGGTCAGCACGCCGGCTATCGTGGATGTTCAGTCATCACGCAGGAAGAACTCGATCGCTGGTTTGACGCGGCTTACGCGAACGACGTACAAGTCATCGCGCACTGTAACGGAGACGCCGCCGCCGACATGATGATCAAAGCCGTCGACAAGGCTCGGCGGAAGCATGGCAGGAAGAGCCTTCGGAACGTGATGGCGCACGCGCAAACTGTGCGCGCCGATCAACTGGACCTGATGAAGGAACTCGAGATCATTCCCAGTTTCTTCAGTTCCCATACGTTTTACTGGGGCGACTGGTATATTAACGAGGCGCTTGGCAGCGAACGCGCCCGCCATATCAGCCCGCTGCGGTCGGCGCTCAAGCGCGGCATGAAGTTCGCCAACCATACCGACGCGCCCATCACGCCGCCTGATCAACTCATGGTCATCCATTCGGCGGTTAATCGCACCAGCCGCAGCGGCGTGATTGTCGGCCCCGAAGAGCGCATCTCGCCTATGGATGCTCTCAAGGCCATCACGATCTGGGGCGCGTATCTCTATTTTGAGGAGAACGAGAAAGGTTCTATTGAGCCCGGCAAAC
>DASUFM010000911.1:0-5137 GCA_036274535.1 Blastocatellia bacterium | reverse complement strand
CAAAACGGCCGCCAACAGGGACAGCAAGGACAACGTGGACAACAGGGACAACAGGGACAACAGCAGGGACAACAAGGGCAGGAAGGACAGCAAGGACAGCAAGGACAGCAACAGGGGCAACAGGGGCAACAGGGGCAACAGGGGCAACAGGGGCAACAGTCCGGCAGCCCGAGCAATCCGCAGGGCGGGTCCAATCGGCAAAATAATCAAGCCGGTGGAGGTGGCGGGGCGCCGCGAGGATATGATCGCCGCCAAATCGGCTCCGAATTGCGCGAAAGCCTGCGCGAGATCGAAGACATTCGCCGCAATCTGGGCAAGGATCGGGATTTGGCCAACGACCTCGATCGGGCGGCCCAAGGCCTGCGACGCGCCAACGATGCGCTTGACCGCGATGATATGCAGACCGCGCTGCTATTAAAAGACCAGGTGATCGATCCGTTGCGCGGCGTCGAGATAGAATTGAGCAAACGGCTGCAGTTGAAACTCGGCAAAAACAATCTGCGTTTGTCGGACGAGGGCGAGGCGCCGGCGGCTTACCGCAGACTGGTTGACGAATATTACAAACGGCTTTCTTCACGGCAACCATAGGACTTATAGGGCCTATAGGCCTATAGGCCCTATTCCGGAGAATTTTTGATGTCATCTAAACGACAACTCCGCAGCGCGGAATGGTTCGGGCGCGCGGACAAGGGCGGATTCATCCATCGCAGTTGGATGAAGAACCAGGGATTCCCCAATCACCTTTTCGACGGGCGGCCGGTCATCGGCATATGTAACACGTGGTCTGAGTTGACTCCTTGCAACGCGCATTTTCGCGCCATCGCCGATGCGGTCAAACGCGGCGTTTATGAAGCGGGAGGCTTCCCGCTGGAATTCCCGGTCATTTCGCTCGGCGAATCGACGATGCGCCCGACGGCGATGCTCTTCCGCAATCTGGCGAGTATGGATGTCGAAGAATCCATCCGCGCGAATCCGATCGACGGCGTGATCCTGCTCGTCGGTTGTGACAAAACCACGCCCGCTGCTTTGATGGGCGCGGCCAGTTGCGATCTGCCCACGATCGCCGTATCCGGCGGACCGATGCTCAACGGAAGGTTTCGCGGGGCCGAAATCGGATCCGGAACCAACGTCTGGAAGTTCAGCGAGGACGTGCGCAGCGGCGCGATGCCTCTGTGTGATTTTCAGGAAGCCGAAAGCTGCATGAGCCGCTCGGCCGGTCATTGCATGACCATGGGCACCGCGTCGACGATGGCCAGCGTAGTAGAGGCGCTGGGTATCGGATTGCCGGCGAACGCGGCCATTCCGGCGGTAGATTCGCGCCGCTACGCGTTGGCTCACATGGCCGGGCGCCGCATTGTCGAAATGGTTCACGAAGATTTGCGGATGTCGCAAATCCTCAGGCGCGAGGCTTTTGAAAACGCCGTGCGCGTCGTCGGCGCGATCGGCGGCTCGACGAACGCCGTCGTCCACCTGCTGGCGATAGCCGGGCGAATCGGCGTCGACTTCAAACTCGACGATTGGGACGACCTCGGGCGCGACGTTCCCTGCCTGGTCAACCTGATGCCTTCCGGCAAATACCTGATGGAAGATTTCTATTATGCGGGCGGCCTGCCCGCGGTGATTCGCGAACTCGGCGACCTGATTCGCCGCGACGCGCTGACCGTCAACGGCAAAACAATCGGCGAGAACACCGCCGAAGCGCCCTGCTACAACCGCGACGTGATCCGCCCATTCAACGATCCGTTGACGAAGCGCGGCGGTCTGGCCATCCTGCGCGGGAACCTTTGTCCCGACGGCGCGGTCATCAAGCCTTCGGCCGCGACCCCTGCGCTGATGAAACACAGCGGGCGCGCGGTGGTCTTTGAAACCATAGAAGATTTACACGAGCGCATCGATGACCCGAACCTGGAAATCGACGAATCGAGCGTAATGGTTTTGAAAAATTGCGGCCCGCGCGGTTATCCCGGGATGGCCGAGGTCGGCAACATGCCTATGCCTCAGAAGCTGTTGAAACGCGGTGTGACCGACCTGGTTCGCATCTCAGACGCCCGAATGAGCGGCACCGCTTACGGCACGGTAGTGTTGCACGTCGCGCCGGAAGCCGCGGCAGGAGGCGCGCTGGCGCTGGTCGAAAACGGCGACGTGATCGAGTTGGACGTCGAAGCTCGGAAACTCCATCTGAACGTCAGCGACGACGAACTGGCCAGGCGAAAGGAGTTATGGCGCCCGCCGCAATCTCAATACGACCGCGGCTATTACAAGCTCTACATTGATCACGTGATGCAGGCCGACAAAGGCGCCGACCTGGATTTTCTGGTGGGAAACAGCGGCGTGGTTGTCAATCGTGAATCACATTGACAAAGGTATTTGGAGTTCCGCACAAGGCTATTGCCTGGCCAATTTCACCAAAGCTGCCCGCGCCGCCTCGGCTGTGTTTATCGGCGTGTCAAAATCCATTCTCAATTTCCGATTATCGGCCAGCATATCAAACCCTTCACTATCAATCCCCGCCATTGCCACGGCATTGACCGTAACCACTTTCAATAAATCGCAATAATGCAATAACGCTCCCCTGTGATCCTGGTTCATATGTTCAACGATGCCCCTCTCCGTCTCACGAAAAGGATTATCGAGAAGCATGGCGCCCGGTTCAATCCAGTAAATCTCTCCGAATCCGCCAATGAAGCGCGCCCTGCGCAAGCGAATGCGATAGAACGAGAAATCATGGGTCTCAAAGTAGGATTCGGCGGAAGGAAAATATCGTAAATAGCGATGGCGGATTTTTGTGTCCGATTGATCGCTCAATTCAGCGTTTCCGATCCATGTCAGGCGGCCGCTCGCCTGCGGATCATCCGCGAACCGATCAAAAATCGTGAGCGACACCTTTTCATTGCGCTTAATATTGCGGGTGTGCTGAGCGATATTGCTGATAAGCAGGGTCGGCTCGCCATCATAATTGAGGACATAGGGAACAATTGAGCCGAATGGGTATCCTTCAACATCGACAGAGTGCGTGGAAAGCACGCCAACACTCTGGCGCTTCAGCAGCATTCTTGCCGTTCGTGCATGATCTGACATGCCCGACATTTTATTCCCTGGCGTCTCAATATGGAAATTCGTCGCGGCTCGACGGCTATGTAATATTCGTACCAAGAGTCAAACTGCGGAGGGCCGCGGAGGGCCGCGGAGAACGATCAAGACCAGTCGTTCTCTGCGGCTCTCCGAGGCCCTCCGCGATTGGATACCCAAATCCTGATTACTCAGTTCCAGGATCGAGCAATCGCAGCCGTCCGTTGATGTTTATCGTCAGGCGGTCGCCGGCCAGCCCGCCGACGATACGGCAGTTGCCGTTGATCGCCACCGTCCCTGCTGGCGCGGCGACGTAACCGTAAACATTCGCGCCGCTGTTCAGAGTCAATCCGCCGGCATAAATATTAAATGTCAGCCACTCCGGATGATCAGCGTTACCGATCACGCCGCCATTGACGCCCACGCTGTTGGCCACCACCACTATCACCGGACCCGCCACTTCCATCCGCGCCTGGCTGTTGAGCGTCAGACGCTGGAAGTAATAAATCGAAGGCTGAACCGAGCCGGCCACTCCCAACGTGAAGCCGCTTCCGCCGTTCGCCGTGAAATCGCCGTATGCGCCGACTGGCACGGCGATCTGTCCGACATTGTTATTGAGCGTCAGGTTGCGCAACGTCGCCCAATCACCGATCGGGTCGCTGGAATTGCTGATCGACACGCTGCGCGTCCCGACCGGCGGCGCGGGCGCGGATACTATCGGCAGCGCCACAGGATCAGTCCGGCGAATGACGTGTCCAAGCGTGGTGTTGCTGTTTAGCGTCACGCTGTAATTCGACGGCGTCTCCGCGCCGTTTCCGTCCAGCGTCCCGCCGTAATTCGGCGAGCCGTTCAGAACCACGTTCGGCAGGCCCGGCGCGAACAGATCGCCGATGATCGTCGCGCTGCCGTTGAGCGCTACGTTCTCGCCGATCAGTTGCCGGATCGAGCCTTCCAACACGCCGCTGTTGATCGCCGGCGCGTGATTGACCAGGGCCACCGCCGCTATCGTGAGCGTGGCGGCCTCGCTTGTCACGCCGCCCGCGCCGTTGTTGACGGCGACCGTGTAAGAGCCGATGTCGGAGGCTTGCGCGTTCCGGATCGTGAGGCTCGGGCCGCTCGCTCCCACAATTGCAACGCCGTCCTTGAACCACTGATAGCCGAGCCCCGTCGAGCGATTGACGGCTACGGAGAAAGTCGCCGTCCCACCCATCAGCGCGCTCACGCTCTGCGGCTGCGCGGCGATCACCGGCGGCCCGAAGACTTCAAACAGGATGCCGTTCGAGGTGACGGTGAAGGCTCCTGTGAAGCCCGCAGGCAGCCCGCTGAAGCTCAGGTCTGAAGCCGTCAGATCGGTAACGCCGAACGTGACCAGCGTGTAGACATTGCCGATTGCAAAACCCGGGCCGACGTTGAATATGAAACGGCGTGGCCCCGTTTGCCCCGTTTGCCCCGTTTGCCCTGTTTGCCCCGTTTGCCCCGTTTGCCCCGTTTGCCCCGTTTGCCCCGTTTCGCCTTTGATAAGCGCGCCGGTGACAGCGAGCTGATTGGCCGTGGAGTCCAGATTGAACGCCAGAACGCCGCCGGTATTCCATGACAGCGAATCCACTGTAAGCGCCGAACCTGACGCCTCGCCGCCCGGTATTATTGCGCCGTTCGCGTTCAGAACGACCGCGCGGCCTATCGATCCATCGCCTGTAAGAATGCCGCCGGAGTTGACCGTCAGATCGGCGCCGGCGCCTACGGAACCGTCCACCTCAAGCGCGCCGCCGTTGACCGCGACCGCGCCGGTGAAGGCGTTCGCGCCGCCGAGAATCAATCGCCCACCGCCGATCTTGGTGAAGCCTCCGGCGCCGGAGAGCGGGCCGCCGAGCGCGATGTTATGCGCGCCATCAGCCAGGTCAGCGGCCTTGATCGCGATATTCCCGTTGGCGGGCAGCGCGATCGGCAAGCTCGTTTCCCAATCGGCTTTGGCTCCCAACAGTCCGTTGCCGAAGCTGAGATTGGTCACGAAGCCGGCCGCGCCGTTCTTAACGATGCCGCCGCCGCCCAGATAGAGCGAGCCGCCATT
>DASUFM010000910.1:0-20914 GCA_036274535.1 Blastocatellia bacterium | reverse complement strand
AAAACAAGGATTATCCGGTCTCCGGCCTGAATGGAAATCTGGCGAGGTTGGGCCTTATATCTCTGACATTCGGACTCGCCTCCAACGTAGAAGTGGAGGCGGGAGGCGCGATTCGGAACCGCCTCGGAATCAATCGGCAGTTCCGAACTCCATCGGTCTCGTTGCAATTCGACCCGACGGGCAATTCCACCAGTGACACCGGCGATTTTTACCTGGCGACGAAGATCAAACTGCGCAGCGAAACCCGCCGGGCTCCGGGCCTCGGCTTCCGATTCGGAGTAGAGTTGCCGAACTCGAATCAATCGCGCGGCATAGGGCTGAATCAAACCAACTTCTTCGCGGCGGCGCTCGTCGCCAAGAGCCTGGGCAGGGCCCGCCTCATTGGCAACCTGGGTCTGGGCATTCTCTCGGCGCCGGTCGACGCCTCCGGGAATATCAGCCCGTTCACCCAAAACGATGTGGCGCTTTACGGCCTGGCGGCTACTTATCAGCTCAACAACAGGTTTACGCTGGTCAGCGAAGTCAACGGGCGTTACAGCGCGCGCAGAAACGCCCCGCTCGGAACCGAGTCGGACGGAGCGGCCCGCCTCGGCGTCCGCGTCCGCGCCGGTGGACTGTATTGGGACATCGCCGGAATCAGGGGGCTTTACCCACGCAGCGAAAGCGGCGGAGTCACTTTCGGCGTTACCTATCAGGTCAATGTGTTTCGTCCCGCGAACTGAATCCAAGCAAACAACATTCGGACATCTGGTATGCCACAGAGCCACAGAGACACAGAGGAAAAGAGGAAAAGAGATTGGGAAAGCCTCTTTTCCCTTTCTGCTCTGTGTCTCTGTGGCTCTGTGGCCCTCTCTGATGTCATAAAGTTTGCCGGTCTGATTTAGATAACGCGGCGCCACTTGAGCAATCCGTGGACGGCGTTTAGAGTACAAACTTTAGTCGGCCTGAGACCGGGCTATTTCGGCTGAAGTCGTCGCTCTAAGCGCCGTCTCACATATGGAGCTGAGTTGGAGTAGTCTTAACCGGATCGCTTTTCAGAATTCCAATGAACGCAAATTCGAACGATTATCTGGACGGTTTAAACCCGCAACAACGAGAGGCTGTCGCCACCCACGAAGGCCCGATCCTGATTCTGGCCGGCGCCGGCTCAGGCAAAACGCGGATCATTACGTATCGCATCGCGCGCCTGATCGCGGCCGGGGGGGCGCGGCCCGAAAATATACTGGCCGTGACGTTCACCAATAAAGCGGCCGCCGAGATGAAGGCGCGCGTCGAAAAACTGCTGGCTGTTTACTACGGTCAGGATTCGCCCAGCGCTTCGCCGTTGATCTCGACTTTCCACTCGCTTTGTGTGCGAATCCTGCGTCGCGATATCGAAAAGCTGGGGCGCGGCTACACCCGGTCGTTCACCATCTACGACACTGACGACCAGCAGAGGTTGCTGCGAGCATGCATTCGTGATTGCGGTTACGAGGACAAACAATTGACCCCGCGACAGACGCAGAGCGCAATCAGCGCGGCCAAGAACCGCGGCGAGAATCCGAACCTTTTCGCCGAGAAGGCCGGCCAGTCAGGCGACCCGCGCCGTGAGGCCATCGCTCGAATCTACGCGCTTTACGAGCAGCGGCTGGAATTGTCGAACGCGCTCGATTTCGACGACCTGCTGATCCGCGCGGTTCAGTTGCTGCGCAATTCGGAAGAGGCCAGGCGCTACTATCACAATCGTTTTCGTCATGTGATGGTTGACGAGTTTCAGGACACGAACGGGATTCAGTATTCGCTGGCGCGACTGATCGTCGAAGGCGACCACGCGCTTCTCCACGACCGCAAGCCCGATGATTTCTGGACCGGCCGCAGCTTCTGCGTGGTGGGCGACGAATCGCAGAGTATTTACGCCTTCCGGGGCTCCGATTTCAACATCATCCTCAATTTCGAGCGCGATTTTCCGGGAACCAGGGTCATCAAGCTCGAAGACAACTACCGTTCGACTGCGCGCATTCTGGCGGCGGCCAATAAGGTGATCGCCAACAACACACAGCGCTTCGATAAAGTTCTTCGAGCGAACGCCGCCGAGGGCGAGAAGATACGCTACGCGCAGTTGCTCGACGGGGAGACGGAAGCGCGATGGGTCGTGGGCAAGATCGATGAACATTTGCGGCGCGAGCCGGGAATCCGCGCGGCCGTGCTCTATCGCACAAACGCCCAATCGCGATTATTTGAAGAGGCTTGCCGGCGCGCCGGGCTGCGCTATAACCTGGTCGGAGGCTTCAGCTTTTACGAACGCGCCGAGGTCAAAGACATCATCGCTTACCTGAAACTCGCGATGAACCCGAACGATTCGATCGCCCTGATGCGGGTGATCAACACGCCGCCCCGCGGCGTCGGCAAGACCACGCTCGACGACGTCGAGCGCCGCGCCAGAGATTTCGGCGTCTCGATCTGGGAGACGATCAACCTCGTCGTCGAACAGAACCTCTTGCCGGCTCGGGCCGTCTCGGCGTTAAAATCCTTCCGGGACATCATCAACAGGCTCGCCGAAAGGGCGCGCGGCGCCGCCGAGCCGATCTCGGAGATAGTCAAGGCGGCGGTGATCGATACAGGGTACGAGCGCGCGCTCAAAGACGAAAACACCGAAGAGGCCGAAGGGCGGCTGCTCAACCTGGAAGAACTGGTCAACGCGGCGGCCGAATCGGAGCAGCGGGGCGAAACGCTGCGCGATTTCCTTGATCACGCGGCTCTCGTGTCGGACACCGATGAGTACAAGGCGGAGGCGCAGGTCACGTTAATGACGATGCACGCCGCCAAAGGACTGGAGTTCCCCGTGGTCTTCATCGCCGGCCTGGAAGAAGGTCTCTTCCCTCATTCGCGCGCGAACGAGAGCCAGAACGACCTCGAAGAGGAACGGAGGCTCTGTTACGTGGCGATCACGCGCGCCGAGAAATATCTTTATCTGTCGCACGCCATGCAGCGCCGAGTCTATGGAGCCGAAACGCCGTCCGAGCCTTCGCGCTTTCTGATGGAATTTCCACTGGAACTGATCGAAGATCAGTCGAAAGGCGGAAGCTGGCTGCGTTACGCCGGCAAAGGAGCCGCCTTTGAAGGTCGCGAATCGGCGCCTTCATTCCCGCGCCCAGGCAGTGGGATGAGGGATCGTCACTCATCGTCCCCCCCGGTGAGGCGAACGAGCAATTATCAGGGGCAAACATACAATAGCGCCAACAGCGTGAAGGAGTTTTTCGCCCGGCAAGGCAGAAATATCGACGCCGCCGATTTCGAGGCGCGCCCCGGTTCCGACGGCGAGGGCGGCGCTCGCGGCGCGGCAGGTTTAAAGGTCGGGACGCGTGTCCGTCACGCGAAATACGGCGTGGGTTTGATCGTCAAACGGGAGGGCGAGGGCGAAGACGCCAAATTGACGATCAACTTCCCCGGCTATGGTCACAAAAAGATGATCGAGAAATACGCCGCATTGGAGAAAGCGTGATGAAACCTGGGAAGAATTTATGTCAACTGTGATCGTTGTTAAAAAGAACGGCCGCGCCTGCATTGCGGCCGACACTCTGGTCAGTTGGGGCAGCGCCAAACAGAGCGCCGAATACCTGGCCGCCAAATCAAAAATCATTCAGGTCGGCGACAGCTATATCGGCGTCACCGGCGCGTCGACGCACCGGCACGTCATCGAAAGCTATTTTTCGCGCAGCGAGCATTACTCGCTTGACGGCGTGCAGGAGATTTTCGAGACCTGGCGCGAATTCCACAAGGCCCTCAAGACCGATTACTTTCTGATGCCGGGCGACGACAAGGAGGCGCCTTATGAAACATCGCACATGCATGTGCTGATCGCGAACCCGTACGGGATTTTCGGCGTCTATGGCCTTCGCTCGGTCGATGAATACAACAAATACTGGGCCTTCGGTTCGGGCACGGATTACGCGCTGGGCGCGCTGCATTGTTTGTATGATCGTTTCGACGACGTTGAGGAGATCGCATCGCGGGCGGTCGAAGCGGCGGCGAAGTTCGACAACGCAACGGGATTACCAATGACTTTGTATTCGGTTGAACTTATAAATGGATAGAAAGGATCGAATCCTGATGAAACGCTATTTGCCGTTTGTAATTATCGCCGCCGTACTGGTGTTTGCTGTCGGCGCGGGGTATTTTCTTTACCGGTCGTCGCAGCCTAAAGGCGGGGCGACTCCTCCGCCGCCGGGCGGCTCCACATCGATGCTTGGCGTGACGGTTCCCAAGGGGACTGTCGTAATCGATGAGTTCGGCGATTATCAATGCCCTCCCTGCGGCGCTTTGCACCCGGTCCTCAAAACCTTGAAGAGCGAATATGGCGACCGAATGCAAATCTCCTTTCACCATTACCCCATAACTCAACTTCACCCACATGCGCTCGAAGCCGCTTACGCGGCGTCAGCGGCCAGCCTTCAGGGCAAGTTCTGGGAGATGCACAACCTGCTTTACGATAACCAATCCGCATGGAGTTCGGTGGGCGATTTCCGCCCGTTTCTGCTGGATTACGCTCGCCAGGCAGGATTGGATGTCACACGCTTCATGCGGGATATGAATGGACTTCAGGTAATGAAGATCGTACAGGATGACGGGCTACGCGCCGAAGTGGCCGGCGTCAATTCCACGCCGACTGTTTTTATAAATGGCCAATTGGTCCCGAATGAAAATTTGACGATCGAAGGTCTGCGCAAGGAAATCAATCAAAGACTGCCAGTCAACCCATGATCGAACCATTAATGAAATAGGGCAAATAGTTCCTATTTGTCCTATTTCTGCAGAGGAACAAGGAACCTTGCCGCGATAACCAGACCCACGAGCGTCACCGTCATTCCAGCCGACAGCAGGCAATATTCACAAAAAGCGCGGAGCGCGAAAACCTGCACATACAACAGCCACAATGTCACGAGCAACATCAACGCGACGAGCAGGGCCAGCGCGGTTCGGGCGCGCTCGTAACCGAAAACGGCCAGCGTCGCCAGACTGAAGGCGGTGAAGTAGGCCAGCGCTCCGAACGCGGCGGTAGGGACGCCTGCAATAGTCGCGTATTGGCTGCTGAGCACGGCGGAACAACCCGTAGTGACCGAACATCGGACGCTCTGTCCGGTGAGATGCTGAATCGTCAGGTAGAGCGAGTCTCCCAACCCGATCAGAGATACCAGCATGGCCGGTCCGTAAATCAATGCCGGATGGCGCGTGGCGCCAGATCGCGAATCATTCATAGCTGAAGTTTTAACACTCATTGAGCGCGGTCTCAACCTCGAACCTCACGGCCGCCCCCCTGCCAAATTCCGATTGTCTCTCGCCCCGGACGGCCAATTCGCCCCCGACGATCACATACTCGATGCCTGTCGGATATTGCCTTGAATTATCGAAGGTCGCCCGATCGATCACTCGATGAGGATCGAAGACGACCAGGTTCGCGCGCGCGCCGGCTTCAACCCGCCCATGACCGCGAATCTGGAAAGTTTCGGCGGCGAGTCCGGACATCTTGCGCACTGCCTCTTCGAGCGTGAGTATTCCCAATTCGCGCGCATAGTGTCCGAGGATGCGCGGATATGTTCCGTAAGCGCGCGGGTGCGGCTTGCCGCCGAGCAGTCCGTCGGTGCAGACGTTGACGTATGGCTCGCGCATGATCCTGCGTACGACTTCTTCCGATTGGCTGAACGAGATCATTCCGACGCCCATTCGCTCGGCCAGCAACAGATCGAAGGCGAACTCCGCCGCTTCATCTTCGCTGACCTGATCAACCCCTTTGCTCAAACTTGACGCCTGCGCCAGGTTCTTACCGATGAACTCCGGATGATTACCCGAAGAAATGTCGGATATCACTATGCCTTCCGGCCCTGACCACTTCCAGAAATTGTCCCAACCGGATCTCGAACGATCCAGCATCGCCGCGCGCATCTTTTCGCGCTCCGGCGCGCTCGCCAGGCGATTCAGCGTTTCTTCGACCCCGCCGGCATGCGCCCACGGCGGCAGGATCGCGCCGAGCATCGTCGAACCCGCGATGTAAGGATATTGATCGGCCGTCAACCGCAACCCTTCGGACTGCGCGCGATGAATCATCTCCAACACTCCGTCGAGTCGCGCCCAGTTCTCGCGCCCCGCCATTTTGAAGTGCGAGATGTGGATGCGCGCGCCGGACCGTTGGCCCACCTCGATCATTTCCGCCACGGCGTCCTCTATGTAATCGCTCTCGCTGCGAATGTGCGCCACGAAAACGCCGTCGAACTCCGCCACCGCGCGGCTCAACTCGATGAGTTCGGCTGTGTCGGCGAAACAGCACGGCGGATAGATCAAGCCGGTCGACAAGCCGAACGCCCCTTCGCGCATCGACCGGCGGATCAGTTCCTGCATCGCGCGAATTTCATCGGGACGGGCTTGCCGGTCCTCCATCCCCATTGCGCTTAACCGCACGGCGCCGTGCGGGACCAGATACGCGCAATCCAGTGACGGGCGCGCGCGTTCGATTGCCGTCAGATATTCAGCCACAGACTCCCAATCCCACGCGCGGTCCAGGCGTCCGTCGAGTCCGGCCAGCGAGCGCGCGACCTGAGGCTGATCGATCGCCCTGATCGGCGCCACCGAAACGCCGTCCTGCCCGAAAACTTCAAGGGTAATACCCTGCCGAACCTTCATCGGCAGTTGCGGTTCGCTGAATACCCGCAAATCCGAATGACTGTGCGTGTCTATAAAACCAGGCGCGATGATCAGGCCGGAGCAATCGATCTCCTCGGCCGCGACCAACGTTCCGGGACAATCGATCGCCAGGATGTAATTCCGGCGTATCGCGATGTCGGCGCCATACCTCATTCGCCCAGTTCCATCGATGATCAAGCCGTTTTTTAGAACGAGATCCGGAGTCTTCATGATTTATTCTCCTTGCGCGGAATCAGCATTCACTCGTCTAATATGTGAAGCAGGTCAATAACATGCAGGATTGGAATATTGTTGTACACCTTGAGAGTCAATAGATCGTCGTCGAGCGACACAATCATGTCCCCATTACCGTCAATGGCGCATTCAATAATCGGGTTGTCTTTGGGATCGCGGACGACCTGAAGGGAAATGGCAGGCTGGATGATTTCGGCTATGCGAGCAATGCTCTTGAGTCTTTTTGTGACAGCTTGCTCCGTTCCCCGCTTCAGTCTGCGCAATACTTTCCCGGTTTCATTCACAATGAATGGTGAGGTAATGAGTTGAAAGCGGCGCTGACGCCCAAGCATCCATACTCGCCCTGATGCTCCTTGAGGAGAGAGCGCCGCCGATATGTAGACGTTAGTATCGAGAACGACTCTAAGTTGAGTTTTGGACACGACGTTCAGCGCGAACCTGATTGACCAAACGCACAATGTCATCATCTGTCAGGTTTAGCTCCGCGCCTACCCTTTCCCAGTATTCGTCGTTCTCCTGTTCTTCTTTTTCCGTCAGCGGCTCAGCTTTTCCTGCTATCGCATCTGCAATGATTTGGTTAACAGTCGCTTCAAATCGAAGGTCGTCATCGAGCAACGCATCGAGCGCAATTCCATGCCCATTCTGTTCGACAGATAAGTCAACGCCCTGAGACATTACCATCTGCTTCAGAATAGAGAGCAATAAGCTGGTTTTTGACTCATCTCTAAGTTTGATCACAAATTCTGTCATATGGCGCCTCGTTGCCCGCACGCCAGTCAAGGGGCGGAGACCTTCAAACTTACAAGAAAAAGCATATCACAGGCTCCGGATGCGTCAATCTCTATATTCCAGTCAGCGGTCCGTACATTTCCGGTCGCCGGTCGCGGTAAAACTGCCAGTGTGCGCGCACCTCGCGGATTTCATTCAGGTTCAGGTCGGCGACGATCAATTCGTCTTTGTCTTCGCCGCCTTTCGCCAGGACGCGCCCGTCAGGATTGCAGAAATAAGACGAGCCGAAGAATTCGCCGACGTTCCACGGCGCTTCGGTTCCGACGCGGTTGATCGTGCCGACGAAATAGCCGTTGGCCACGGCGAGCGCGCGCTGCTCCAAATCCCACAGATAATCGGCGTGTCCCTTGGTCGTGGCGGAGGGAATGAAAACTATCTCCGCGCCGTTCAGCCCCAACGCCCGCGCGCCTTCGGGGAAGTGGCGGTCATAGCAGATGTAGACGCCGATGCGCGCGTATTTCGTTTCAAAAGTCGGGAAGCCCAGATTGCCCGGCGTGAAGTAGAATTTCTCCCAGAAGCCGGGCAGGCAATGAGGGATGTGAGTCTTGCGGTACTTGCCCAGATACGCGCCGTCGGCGTCAATCACCGCCGCCGTGTTGTAATAGACGCCGGTCATCTCTTCTTCGTAGATCGGCGCCACGATCGCCATCCGATGTTGTTTGGCTATCTCGCGCATCAGCCGCGTCGTAGGTCCGTCAGGAATGCTCTCGACCAGGCCGTACCAGTAAGGGTTCTGTTCGGCCGGAAAATACGGGCCGTAGAAAAGCTCCTGCAGGCAGATGATCTGCACCCCTTCTTTGGCCGCGTTCTCGATCATCGCGACATGCTTTTCGATCATCGACGCTTTGATCTTTTCGATGGAACTTTCAACCGGTTCGGAATTGGCGGCCTGGATCAAACCGCATCTGACAATTCGTGACATTACAACGTCCTTTCAAAAGTATCTATCATCAGGCATGGATCGCTCATCGGATAAAGAATCGGGCAGGTGCAGCCGCGCCGCTGGTATTCGGCGACTTTGGCTCGCGCTTCTTCCGGCGTGCCGGTGGCCGAAATCTTCAGCACGAATTCATCCGGCACGTATTGCATAGCTTCGTGAATCTGCTCTTTGGTCGCGGGCCAGCCGAGAATGGATTGTACTTTCCCGACGATCTCTTCGCTGACGCCGGACGCCTTTGCGATGTGCGGCTGTTGGGCCAGATATTGCGTGAGCAACTCTTTCGCCGCCTCTATGGCTTTTTTACGGTCGTGATCCACCGAGCAGACTATCAACTGCGGGCGATCGATCTCGTCCAGCGTTCGCCCGGCTTTCTTCGCGCCCCGTTCTAGCAGTTCCATCGCGCGGTCGTTATATTCCGGCGGCACGCAGTAATTCAAGACCACTCCGTCGGCGATCTCGCCGGTCAACTCCATCATCTTGTCGCCGGTCGCGCCGATGTAAATCGGCACGTTGCGCGGTTCGCGGCGGCCATGAACCACGTCGAGCTCGATGCCGGTGACGTTGTGAAATTCGCCGTGAAAAGTGACATTCTCCATACGTAACAACCGCCGCAGGATTTCCACCGTCTCGCGCATCGCGAGCAAAGGCTTGCGCCGCTCTATGCCCACGTTTTTGGCCAGCGGGTCCCACCACGCGCCGATGCCGCAGATCATACGGTTCGGCGCCAGGTCGTCCAGCGTCAGCCAGGTCGCGGCCAGCAGCCCTATGTTGCGCGTCCAGTTGTTGATCACGCCCGCGCCGATTTTGATCCGCGTGGTCGTCGCGGCGAACGCCGCCATCGGCACAATAGCGTCGCGCACCAGCCGGCTCTCCGCCTGCCAGACGGCCTCAAAGCCCTTGCTCTCGGCGTACTGAACGTACTTGACCCCGTCTTGTAAGGAATGCGCGTCTTGCAGATAGAGCGCCACTCTTTCGGTTGGCATAAGGTCACACACCAAGGAATAAATCGGTCGAGACGTGAAAGAATTCGGCCAGGGCCTTCGCCTGTATTTTGCTGATGGGGCGCAAACCGTTGATAGCCTCTGACGCCCTGCCGCTCGATCCGAACAGATGCACAATATCTTTTTGCTTCAAGTCGCGCGCCTCCATCAGATGTCGCAGGATTTCGCGCGGGGCCGACGGTTCAATCGGATAATGCTCGTCTTCGTATTTCTCGACTAGCGTCGAGAGTAAATCAAGCAAATGGTCCTCTTCAGCCGAAATTCGATCGCCTTTCTTGAGGAGTTTTTCGATCTGCTCAATTGCGCGGTCGTAGTCCTCTTCGTTGCGAATCACGGTCGGAACAGACTCGGCCAGCAACTCTCCATATTTCCTTTTGTTGAAGCGTCGCGCTCGACTTCCGCTTTCGGCCTTAGCACTCATCTTTCCACTTGCCTTTGTCGTAGTCCTTATGAGTAAGGACGTGGATCACGTAAATTCTCTGATACTGATATCTGATCTTCGCGATCAGCCGGTATTTGTTTCCGCCGATATTGAATACTGCGCAATCGCCGACCGGATCTGCGTGAGGATAAATTTTCTGTGTCTCATCTAAATTTTTCCAACGCGCCTTTCTACAGGTGTTATGCCAGTTTCTCAATGGCGGTTCCGAATCAGGGTGTACCTGCCAAAATTCTTCGAGTTTCTTTCGACTGATTACGTTCATCTATGTTTTCTTGCCAGGGATGCATCATCAGTATTCTCCCCGATTGGGAGATTTTGTCAAGTGGATGGCCAGGAAAAGGCCGAGCAAAGTCCCCAGACAAAAAAGAGGCTGGCCGGTTTAATCGCTTCGGCCAACCTCCAATTTTGCCTGATTTTTTATGACTTCTGTTCAACCGCGCCGGTTCATCTCCTGACGCATGCGACGCCGTTCAAGGCGAAGTTGCTCGGCGCCGCATTGGCGCCGCTGTAGCTCGCCTGGAAGCCGAACGCGGCGCTGCCTCCGGTGGGCAGATTGCCGTTGAAGTCTGCGTTATTGACTCTCACCGATTGGCCTATCTGGCTTAGCGTTCCGTTCCACAGATTTGTGATCTGTTGATTGCCTGTGAACGACCAGGTCAGTTGCCATCCATTCAGCGCCGGGCCATTGTTGACGACTGTGATGTCCGTGACGAAGCCTGTCTGCCATTGATCGCGCACCAGATATGTCACGGCGCAACTTCCTCCGCCTGGCGTTGGAGTCGGAGTCGGAGTCGGAGTCGGAGTCGGAGTTGGCCCGGGCGTGGGAGTCGGAGTCGGCGTGGGCGTGGGAGTCGGCGTCCCGCCTCCACCGGTCAATGGAAAGAGAATTGGAACGAGCCTGTTATGCTTCGCTGTGTTCACTGTCCGCCAGTCATCGGCCAGGATGCCGCCCGTGTCGCCGGAGTTAGGATTCCATGACCAGAAAGTCCAACTGATTCGGTTGGAGCCGGCCCCCAGATAAGCGACCAGAGCGTCAAGCCACTGTTGATCAGACATGCTTTGCAGCCTGGCGCCGAACTCGCCGAGCAGCACCGGGGCGACGTTGGTTCTGTGCAGATAGCCCCAATGCGCGTCCCATATCGCAGGCATGTTGTTGGGATAGTCCGGCGCGTTGAACCAGGGCTGCATGAAGACCGAAGACGGATAGTCGTGCGCTGAGTAGACGAGCCGGTTCGCGACGTTCAATCTGACCGGCGCCGCGGCCGCGCCTATCAGATTGCCTCCCCACCAGTAGCCGTCGCCGTTTACGACATCAGTGCCTTCGACGATGATCAGCCAGTTCGGATTGACTGACAGGATCGCGTTCCCGGCTCGTTCAGCCGCCAGCCTCCAGTCGCGGTTTGTATCGCCGCAACCCCAGCAGGCCGCGCCGTGCGGTTCGTTATGCAGGTCGGCGCCGACCACGGTCGTATTGCCGCTGTAACGGGTGGCCAGCATTTTCCAATCGTTGATCCATCGCGTTTCGGAATAAGCGGTGGTGTACCACAATTCCGATTGCCCCGACGCGTCAGGGCGATGACGATCCAGGAATACTCGCAACCCAATCTGGCCGCTGTATGCGATGATCTTGTCCATGATCTGCAACCCGGTCAGCCCCTGCAAATCGGGGTTCAGGTTGAAATCGATCCCATTCGGCGAACTATTAGTATCGAAGAGTTGATTGCAATAAGGCAGCCGCAGCGTGTTGTAGCCGAGGCTTTTGATCTGGTCGAGCATGGACCTGTAGCCTCGCGTCCACAACCCGTGCGGCGCGAAATTCGAGGTCTCCATGCCGAACCAGTTGATTCCCGTGATTCGCACCGGTTGATTGCTTGCGTCTAGAATTTGATTGCCACTCGTATGCCAGTAACCTTCTCCCGCGGCCTGCGAAACCGGCGGCGCCTGCCGCCAGACTATCCCCAACATTAAGGCCGACGCGATCGTTATGAATGCCGCATGTTTGAACTTGTATAGCTGGTACGCTTTTATGCGCATGGGTACACGTCCTCTCTGGAAAGATGCTGTTGATTTCGGGGGGAAGACGATTATCGCTATCGCTTCAAATGGGAGCGGTTAAGTACCCGGGGAATGCGTGGCTGTCCCGGAAACCATAGTTGTTTGTTAAAAAGGGATTGCGAGGGCACCTTACCACATGACGGATGTTTCAGGCAACAAAACGCGCCCACATCATTTTCGCCAGTTCACGGCTTCTGGCTGTAATCTCCGCTTCGTCGAGGAAGAGTAACCGCCGATCTTTCATCAACACCTTGCCCGCGCAGACGGTCGTCGTCACCATCGAATTCTCGAATCCAAAGATGATGTGCCAGGGCAGGTTATCGCCGGTCATCGGGGTGGTCGGGTGGTAGTCAATAAAGATAATGTCGGCGAAGGCGCCGGGAGCTAAGACGCCGATCGGAGCTTGTGGGAAAAACACGGCGGCGAGCGCGGCGTTGTTGGTCACGGCCATTTCGGCGACAGTCGCGCCGCTCATCCGGCGCGGGTCATGGCGCGCGGCCTTATGGTAAAGGTAGGTCGCCTTCCATTCATCCCACATGGCGTTTGAAAACCCGTCATTGCCGAGGCCGACCTTCACGCCCATTCGCAGCAATCCTTCAACATCCGCCACGCCCACCGCATTGTTCATATTCGAGCGTGGTTGATGCGTCACCCACGTTCCGGTCTCGCGCAGCGACTCCGCCTCGCGCGGATCGATGTGAACGGCATGCGCGACGATGGATCGCGGACCGAGAACGCCGAATTTATGCAGGCGATCAATGACGCGCAAGCCGCTCTTCTTCAAACTGTCGTACTGGTCGGCTTCACTCTCCGCCGCGTGAACGTGAAATCCGCTGTCGCGAGCTTCACGGCATGCTTCCAGCGTCGCGTCAGAAAGCGTGAGTGAGGCATGCAGGCCGAAGCTGGCTGCGATTTGAGATTGTGAATTTGAGATTCGAGATTTGATGAAGCGAAGGTTTTCTTCTATTCCGGCCCTGGCTCTTTCCGGGCCGTCGCGGTCGGTGACTTCATAGCAGAGGCAGGCGCGCAGACCTGCCTCTTCGACGGCGACGGCGATGACATCCAGCGAGCCTTCGATCGCATTGGGTGAGGCGTGATGGTCGATGAGAGTGGTCGTTCCGTGTTTGATGGCGTCAATCAGGCAAACCAGCGCCGAGTAGCGAACGTCCTCCGGAGTGAGAGCCTTGTCCAGTTTCCACCATAATCGCTCGAGGATTTCAGGGAAGTCTTTGGGCGGGTCGCCCGGAATAGCCATTCCACGCGCAAAGGCCCCGTAAAAATGCGTGTGCGCGCAGATATTGCCCGGCGCCACGTATTGGCCGCGCGCGTCAATCTCCGCGGCCCGCGGATACTTCGTCCGCATTTCGGATGACGGACCGAGATCCGTGATCCGGGCGCCTTCTATATACAGAGCATGGTTTTCGAGAATCCGACTTGTCGCGCCCCAGGTGATGAGCCGGCCGTTGGTGATCAACATAAACATTTATCGCAAAGAGTCAAAAGGCCAAAGGATCAAAGCTCAGCTTCGATCCTTTGGCCCTTTGCGATTTCCTGATAGCTATGTCAGCGACTTACTTCGAAGTCGGCGCGGCAGCCGCGATCAACCCAGACGCCATTTCGGTCGCGCCCCCAGGTGCGGCCAAAAATGCAGGGCGAGCCGCTGCGCTGGCGAAGCAGGCGAACTTGCCCGCGTCCGAGCGCGCCTTCGGCGCACCAGTGGCGCCTCTCGTCACCGGACTCGCAATAGAAGGTCTGAGAATAACCGCCACGCCCGCGTCCCGGCCCACGATCATCATCGCGTCCGCGTCCTGGCCCGCGATCGTCATCGCGTCCGCGGCCACGTCCGTAACCGCGCTCGGTTCCGGTCGCAAACTCCGCGCGACAACCGCGATCGACCCATATGCTGCGCCTGTCATAGCCCCACGTCCGCCCCGCGATGCAGGGCGAGTCGCTCCGCTGGCGCACCAGCCGAACGCCGCCGCGCGTATCGGCGCCGCAATAATTACGCCGTCCGTCATCCGAAGCGCAATACAGGTAATCGCGTTGCGGGGTCGCGTGGGAAAGGCTCCCGCCGACAAAAAAGACCACCAGCAAAGCCGCGAGTATGCGCGTCGCATATCGCGCGAGTGTTCCGAGCTTAATCTTATTCAAGGTCATAGGTCTCCTTTTTTCCGTCATCGTCAGGTCTATGTGGGGGTGTGTCGAATGAAGAATATGCTCTGACGAAATATTCTTCAACTTAATCCGAGCCGGCTCGGAAGCCTGTCCAATTCCGCAATGTCTGGTTTGATCCGCAATGGCCCGCCCGACGCCCGCCGAGCGGCCTCTACATCTTTCAACCCCGCGCCGGTCAGCATCAGCAGCGCGCTTTCATCCGATTTGATCGCGCCATTCTCGCAATGTCTGATAAAGCCCGCGAACGCCGCGGCGGCGGCAGGCTCGACGAAAACGCCAGTCGAACGCGCCAGGCGGCCGATGGCCGCGATGATTTCTTCGTCGCTGACCTTGACGCCGCATCCATTCGACGCGCGGATCGCGCGAATCGCCCTGGTCGCATCGCGCGGCCGGCCCACGTTGATGCTGTCGGCGACGGTTTGAGCCGGACCTGCGCGCAGGGCGCCGTCGCCGTTCGCGGCGTGCACGATCGCCGAAGCTCCTTCGGCCTGAACGCCGATCATCCGCGGCAGACGATCGATCAGTCCCAGACGATGAAGATCGTTGAAGCCTTTCCACATCCCGCCGATGATGCAACCGTCTCCCACGCCGGCGAACACTCTGTCCGGAACTTCCCAATTCAATTGCTCGCCGATTTCGAGCGCCGCCGTCTTCTTGCCCTCGGCCATGAACGGATTGTAGCCAGTGCTGCGCTGATACCAGCCGTATCGCCGCCCCGCCTCCAGACAGAGATCGAAGGCTTCGTCGTAGCTGCCTTCGACCAGGGCGATTTTTGAACCGTAAATTTGCAGTTGCGCGATCTTGGCCGCCGGGGCGTAGACAGGCGCGAAGATCACGGATTTCATTCCAACGCTCGCGCACATCCCGGCCAGCGCGCTTCCGGCGTTGCCCGACGAGGCGGTGGTCACGACGCTGGCGCCGGCTTCGCGCGCTTTGACGACGGCCAGCGCGCTGGGCCGGTCCTTGAACGACGCCGTCGGATTGCGCCCGTCATCTTTGATGAGCAACCGCCTGACGCCGAACTCGGCGGCCAATCGCGGGCAATCGTAAATCGGCGTCCAGCCCACAGCGAGCGGCGGGGCGAGCGATACGTCTTCAATCGGCAACAGCGCGCGATAACGCCAGATGGTTAAGTTGCGGTCGGCGGCGAGCGTGGATTTATTCAATTCTCCGCCGATGCGCTGGTAAT
Organism: Blastocatellia bacterium; assembly: GCA_036274535.1. Classification (GTDB taxonomy): domain Bacteria; phylum Acidobacteriota; class Blastocatellia; order RBC074; family RBC074; genus JAJVID01. The sequence continues at coordinate 5,414 of DASUFM010000910.1, read as the reverse complement.
CATAAATAGCGTCGAGATTGCCGCCGCATTCAGGGCAGACGTATTCAATCTCGCCCGGACCGAACGATCTCGCGCACTCGAAACATTGAAAACCGATTACGTTGTTCATCTCGAAGATAATCAGCGCTGGAAATGGCGGCAGCTTTGGAGTGCGGTTGCTTGGAACCGCTTTGGTAGTCATCCTGGCTCCTACAAATTTCTAGGAGCAGGGATGCAGTGGGCGAGGCGCCTATCATTGCCGCGGAATCGAAGTTGACTACCAAAGCGGTACCGAACGATACCGCTGGCGAATTGTAGGTGGGACACATTTAAATTGTCCCACTTCTTTTCCGACTGATAAGTGGGACAATTTAAATGTGTCCCACCAAAAGACTTCATTTTTGAATTCGCCAGCGGTATCCCGAACTACCGCACTCCAAAGGCTCCGCTGATTTATGCGCAGGCTTTAAATAACCATTAGGAGTCGCGCGCTTGCTTAATGCGCGCGTCCATTTCCGGGATCAACCGCTGATGTTCGATCCACCATTCCGGGTCTTTCTGCGCGTCGAGTTCCTCTACAGTCTTGCCCTGCTGTTCAACCCACGTGAAATATTTCAGGTTGTGCCATTGGCGGCGAGTGTCGGGCGTCCCGTCCTTGATCCAATCGGTCTTCGCGCCGCGAAAGATCGCTTCGACGTAACCGGCGGCGCGCGCGTCGTCGATCTCGCCATAAGCGCCGGCCATCTCATCCATCACTGAGTGGTAGCGGTCGATCGCGTCGGTGCAAATTGTGACGATCACGTCGCGTTTGCCGAAACCGTAATGCTTCGCCGTCTTGATCGCCCCGAGCGCGTTGCAGACGCCGGAGACGCCGAAGATTGCGCCGAGCCTCCGCGCCTTCGCCTCCGCGATTCCGTATCGCCGCGCGAGCGTTTCCTGCCCGGCCTCGCTGCTGAGCAATTGCAATCCTTTTTTGCACTCTACGTCGTCCATGCACATTATGGCGTCCATGTTCAACACGTTGTGAATCCAGGTCACATGTTTATCGCCGATTCCCTGAATGTCGTGGCCGCCGTAACCATTGTTATAAAGCGTCGGGCACTGGATCGGTTCCAGGCCGACGACTCGCAGATCGGGCCAGACCTGCTTGAGGCGGTCGCCCGCAGCGATCGTCCCGGCGCTGCCCATCGCCGAACAGAACGCCGCAATAGAGCCGTCGCCAATGCCCTGCCGGCTCAACTCCGCGGCGAGTTCCACAGTGGTATTGCCCGTGACGTGATAATGGAACCGATAATTGCCCATCATCTCGAATTGATTCATGACGCGGACATTCGGATCGCGGCGCAGTTCCCAGGTCTTGTCGTAAATCTCTTTGACATTCGATTCAACTCCGGGAGTTTTGATAACCTGCGCGCCATAGCCCTTGATGCGCTCGAATCGCTCGCGGCTCATTGCTTCCGGCAGGACAACGATGGATCGCGCGCCGACGCGGCCGCCCACCCACGCTCCGCCGATGCCGTAATTGCCGGTGCTGGGCCAGACGACCGTGTGCTGGTCAATGTCAACCTGACTGAAGAGCAACGCCTCCGCCAGGACTGAATACGCCGCGCCGACCTTATGCGAGCCAGTGGGAAAATCGCGGCCATACAGAACGACAATCTGCGCTTCGACGCCGGTCAATTCATTCGGCAGGATTTCGTATCTGATCTGATCATCAGCGCCGCGCCAGGTGATGTTGTAAAGGTTGATCGGATCGAGTGGCGATTCGGTCAATGCGCCGGCTGCTCGCCGGCGTATAGCCGGATCAATCGCGCTCGGGTGGAGCATTTCCTCGAAAGTGGGACCGAAAATGGCTCTGGTCATTTTGGTTTTACCAGTTTTGTCGCCGCCTCAATGAACGAGGCGTGGTCGCCTTTTTCCCAGGCCGCGTTTATTTCGCTCTCCGTATATCCGGCGGCGCGACCCAATAGAATGAAGGGCGCTTTCGCGTGGCCTGGAGTTTTCCAGCTGGCCATTTCAATGAGAGAAGTGAGCGCCCTCCGGCGAAGCTCAGAGAGAATGGAGGGAGAAGGCACGCTCGTGATTTTGAGTAAGGCCATCGAAGATTTATTCCGATCCCTCCACTCAACCGAGTTCAACATATCTATGAAAGGCCGGCCGGGAATCCGTATCGGCTGTTCCATCGTTTCAGGTGTAGCTTCAGGCATAACCCACAACGCCCGCATCGCGTTGTTCCGCACCGCTTCCACGGGGTCTTTCATCGCTTCGACGAGGTCATTCACTATTTCCTGCTTGTTTTCGGTATAGGCGATGATTTGGGCGGCCAATGCGCGATGCCCGGCGTCAGCCGAATTGCGCAACACCTCCCGGAGGAGTTTCAGGTCCAGCGCCGCAAACTTGATGAATCGCTCTTGAACGGCGCGCGTAGCCGGATCATTCGATAACGCATGGCCGTAGGAATTGTCTTCGCCTGGATCCCCCTTCAGAGAGGCGTCCTGCAGAGCCTTTTGATAATCATTTCCCGCTTGTATGACGTCCTGCGGCAACCGAACTTTCCCCTGCGGCGCAGAGCGAAATTCAATCGCAGACTCTCCTTTTCTGCGAATTCCAACATATAAAACCGCCTTGCTGTCAATGCAGCAGACACGATCAAGACGAACCTCCTCAACACCCGGTAATGACTCCAACCTCCGCCTCGCCTCCTCCAGATCGCCTGATAGCGCATCGCCTTCTTTGATTTGAAGCGATTCTCTCACTTGTCGCTCGGAAATATCTCCCAGCCCGTAGAAATCAATGACCCCTATTGTGGGGAATTGTGGATTTTGCGGGGCTGTCAGTATGAGAGCTAAAAAAACAAGCCATCTCATAATTTAACATCTTTATCCGATATCTTTTCGTTGTGGCTTTCTACGTTATTTTGGCTGAAACGACTTCGAAGGTCTCAGATTCTCGTTACAACCGCGTTTGGCTGCGGGAATCATAACTAATTTGCCGGAATCATTCCTGCTTTTAATGTTTATGGCGTGATTTTAATAATTCCGGTTTCTGTTCCGCCGCCAACATGCTTCTTAGCCACTTTTTGTCGGCGGGCAGGTTATAGCAACGAATACCCGTCGCGTTGTAAATTGCGTTGATGATTGCGGGAGTCGTCGGAATGGAAGCGAGCTCTCCCACGCCTTTGGCGCCGTAAGGGCCGTCCTGGGTTTCGTGTTCGATGAAGAATGAGATCACTTCCGGAGTCTGATCGATGGCAGGCAGGTGGCATTTGTTGAGCGAATCGGTCATCACGTAGCCGTCCTTCATCACGAAATTCTCCTGAAGCGCCATTCCCAGACCCATCGAGACGCTGCCCTCGACCTGTCCCAGGAGCGCCAGCGGATTGATCACCCGCCCCACGTCACTGGCCGCGATCACCTTCAATACCTTTGTTTCGCCGGTTTTGACGTCCACTTCGACCAGGACGGCCTGGGCGCCGAAGCCGAAGGCAAAGTGATGATATTGCTCGCACATCGGCGCGACGTATTGGTAGCTCATCTTCGGCAATTGCCCCTGGCGTCGGACCATCTTGACGACCTCGCCGAGTTCGACGCTGTGGCCGTTATTTCGTATCTCGCCGCCGGCGAAGACCAGGCTTTCGGCCAAACTTTCGGCCGAACTTTCGAGAGGAGCGCCTAAAAACTCCGCCGCCGTCCGGCTGAGCAATTTTCGCACTTCGCGGCTGGCGTGGCGCGCCGCGTTACCCGTCACATACGTTTGCCGTGAAGCTGTCGTCGCCGCGCAATCGAGGGTCCGGTCCGTATCGGCCACCAGCACCTCGACTTTTTCGTAAGGCACGCCGAGTTCTTCGCTGACGATTTGCGCCAGCACTCCTACGATCCCCTGCCCGATCTCGGCCGCGCCGGCGCGCACGGCGGCGCGACCGTCGGCGAAGACTTCCACTTCCGCTCCGGCGGCGTCGTATGCGCCGCTGCCGAAGCCCGTGTTTTTGTAAGCGCATGCCACTCCCCAGGCGCGCCGTTTATCGCCCTCCACTTCCACAAAGGGATGTTTCTCCATTTCGGCGGCGACGGTTTCCAGCGCGTCCGCCAGGCCGCAGCTCTCTCTCATCACCTGTCCGGCGAGAGTTTGCTTGCCGTAATTCAAAACGTTCCTGCGGCGGATCTCGACTGGCGATATGCCAAGCGCCTCGGCCAGTTGGTCCATCTGGCTCTCCATGGCGAAAGCGCTCTGCGTGACACCGAAGCCACGAAACGCGCCCGACGGCGTGTTGTTCGTGTACATCGCGTAGGTGTCCACCTTCACGTTTTTGACTTCGTAGGCGCCGGCGGCGTGCGTGGTGGCGCGCAGCATGACGTGGCCGCTGAGACTGGCGTAAGCCCCGCCGTCGCCCCAGATTTCGGCTTCGTGAGCGGTAATTGCGCCGTCCTTCCTCGCGCCGGTCTTCATTTTGATGATCGTGGCATGGCGCTTGGGATGAACGATCAGCGATTCTTTGCGGCTCAGGACCATCTTCACAGGGCGCCTGGTGATCATCGCGGCCAGCGCCACGTGAATCTGAACCGAAACGTCTTCCTTGCCGCCGAAGGCGCCGCCGATCAGGCAGTTGATGACGCGTATGCGGTCTTCGGGCAGGTTGAGCGTCGCGGCGATCTGGCTGCGGTCGCCGAACGGAATCTGTCCCCCGCAATAAACAGTGACGCCTTCACCCGGATTGGCCGGATTGGGAACGGCCAGACCGGCCTCCGGCTCGATGAAGGCATGCTCGACGGTCTGCGTGCGGTATTCGCGCTCGATGATTACATCGGCTTCGGCGAAGCCTTTGGCCAGGTCGCCGTTCTCAAGATGATAACGCTTCAGACAGTTGCCGTGTTCTCCGGCCGCCCCGGCCACATGACGCGCGATGTGTTCATGCAGGATAGGCGCGTCAGGCGCCGCCGCCTCTTTCGGGCCTGTGACGACGGGCAGCGGTTCGTAATCCACTTCGATCAGTTTCAACGCTTCAGCCGCAATCTCTTCGGACTCCGCGACGACCAGCGCAATCGCGTCTCCCACGTAACGAACCTTGTCGTAACACAACACCGGCCAGTCAACTTCGTGTACGCCGCAATCTTTGCGGCCCGGGATGTCGCGGGCCGTCAGCGCGGCAACGACGCCGGGATGCGCCTGAGCCCTGCTCACGTCCACCTTTAACAGGCGGGCATGAGGATATTTGCTGCGCAGCGCGCGGGCGTGAAGCATGCCTTCGACGTACAGGTCATCGGCGTAGATCCCTTTGCCGTTGACTTTCTCCACCGCGTCGGGGCGGGGCAGCGGGCGGCTGATAGCGTTGAGCGGCCGTTTGACCGTGGGCAATGAGTCCACTGATTGCCCTGCGGCCTGCCGGACGGCGCGAATGATCGCGTTGTGCCCGGTGCAGCGGCAGATGTTCCATTTGT
>DASUFM010000909.1:0-2751 GCA_036274535.1 Blastocatellia bacterium | reverse complement strand
GAATACGCATTGGAGTAACTGGCCTGATGGTGGAGAACTGTAAGATCATCAGAAAACGCCTGCGGCGATGATGCTGATGAGATCCGATATGCTTGGCTTGCCTGAACCGCCTGTGGCGATGAGGATAGGTCAGGGTGGGTCGGCGCTGTCCAAATTCATGCGTTTTCAAGTGAGCACTGACACACAGCGCGCAGCTTTGGACCAGGAGGCGGCGAAGATCGAACGAATCATCGCGCCTTTAAGAAAAAGACCCGGAGAATCACGAAATGCCACGCCACCCAAACCAGAACGCAGCCCTCGATCGTCATCGTGAGGATCGGAAAGATCAAACACGGCAGGCTCTTCTTGACGCAATGGACCGGCTTCTTCGCGGTGAGCCGCTTTTCACAGACGGCGAGCTTACGGAAGCCAACCTATATCGCGAAGCCAAACGAAGCCGCGCCACGTTGAACCGGTATCCGGAGATCAAGCATAAATTCAGCGAAGCGAAGGGCCGCCGCCGCGAGAGTTCCGCGAGCGATAAAGATGAGAGGATTCGCGAGTTGGAGGAGGCCATTTGCCAACTTCAGCGCGAGGAAAGGCGGACGATCAGGGAGCTTAGGGAGTCCCGAGATCGCCTCGCGCAGGAAGTCTATGTGTTAAACCTCTTCATTGAACAGATGAAGAAGAAGAACAACCAGGCGCTAAAGCGGAGTATAGGGATTGTTCAACATGTGTCTTGACCCTCAGGATAGACAACGACGCCTCAGGCTTCCGTTAGCTAAGTCATCGGCTCCCCTTGTCGCCGATGATTACCTCTGCAATCCACTTCCGAATCGTTTCCAAGGCTTCGGGGCTGATCTGATTCTTCTTTTCCGCCGCGACGCTCTGGTCGAGCGGCGAGGGTGTAAAGGTGTGCGAAAGATTCGGGAAGATGCGCAACGACACCTGCTTGTTACCCGCATCGGCCAACGCCCTCGCCGCGGCCACGGCGTGATTGGCTAGCGTCAGCGCGTCGCGTTCGCCCTGCAGAATCAACACCGGGCAGCGAATGCGTTTGAAAGTCTCCGCCTGATTCAGCGCCAAACTTTGGCGCATGTATTCACGCAAATCGGTCACTGCGGAATCCGGCTTGCCCGCCTTCGCTTCTTCTATTAGCGTTAAAAGCAGACGAGCGATCTGTGGATACTTCTCCCGATCCTGCGGATTGATAGGGCGTTGGAGCGCCAGTTGATAAATGGTCTGTTCGAGCAATAGTTGATCGAAATTGGCGACCACGGCTCCGGCAAGGAGCGCTATCGCCGCGATTTTTGAATCTTCAGTCGCAATGATCGTAGCCGTCGTCCCTCCTTCGCTGTGGCCGATCAGCGCGAGGCGATCAGGGTCGATCTCTTTGCGGCTTCGCAAATACTCGACCGCCGCTTTGCTGTCATTGATGAGGTCGCGGTAAGTGGTCGGCGTCTTCGGCATTGAGCTTTTTCCGACGCCACGATCATCGTGGCGCAACACGGCCACGCCGTTGGCGGAGAGTCTTTCAGCGATCAGCTGGTATAGTCTGAAAACGCCTTGATTACCATCGCGGTCTTGTGGTCCCGGGCCGCTGATGAGCAACGCCGCCGGGTAACGTATTCCGGCGCCTTTGGGAAGGGTGAGCGTGCCCGCGAGCGAAATGTCCCCATTTTGAAACATGACCTCTTCGCTCGAATAGCTTTCCGCGACCACAGTACCCGATGTTTGCTGCGCGCGCGCCGACGACGCTGCGAGCAGCAGAAAACCTGCTGTCAGAAGAACCGTTTTAAGCACGGTTGTTTCCCTCCCAAAATTCATTAAGTAGATCACTGCTGACAGGCCGCGGTCGACGAGATGCGCGGCCATGGAAAGGGAAGCTTGTCAAGACCGATCCTTTTCACGGCGCTTTGCCTTTCCCCGGGCAATCTCGCCAGTGAGGGCGTGCAGGCGTTGCTTCCAAAATCCGCGAAATTGGTCAATCCAGGCATCGACCTCTTGAAGCGGCCTCGAATCCACCGAATAGATTCGTCTTGGCCCTTCTACTCGGACTCGGACGAAGCCGTTCTCGCGCAACGCCCGGAGATGTTGCGAAACGCCCGCTTGCGTGATGCCGAATTCTTTCTGGATCACGTCCGTGATACTTCCGGCGCTAAGTTCGCCACGGGCGAGGAGTTCCAGAATCCGGCGCCGCACAGGATCGCCGAGAATATCTAAAGCATGCATGACAGGTCAGTGCATTTCAGCCTTGGCCAGTGTAGAAAGCCGTGGTTCGCCCGGCAGCCTCGCGCGCTTCCGCCTCCGGAGTTCCTGCTGCGATCGAGGCGCGGCGCCATTCATCGCTGCTGCGGCTGACGAAGTCCTTACCGTCTTCGGTCGTGGGCCATTCAGCGGCCTGTTTCGGATCAACTGTGGCGCCAGTTTCGAGATGGCGCCCTAACCCGAGCATGGCAAGATCCCAGCCGACGCCAACAGCGCCCGGACCATATTGATTCCAGAGTTCATCCGGCACATGGGCGATGTGTTCAAGCCGCATGCTAGTACCGCCATCTGACGACTCGGTGAGACGCACTTGCACCCAACTGACCTGTCCTCCAAATTCCCAGGTAAGGTCGAGCATTCGGGGCGGATCGCACGCTGTGACCTGGCCGCTCGCATTGCCCTGTAACTGATAGCGCCCTCCCAGGCGTAGATCGCCCGAAATCGGTAAGAGCCATCGCGGGATGCGCTCGGGGTTAGTGATGGCGTCCCAGACGTCATCGATGG
>DASUFM010000908.1:0-2410 GCA_036274535.1 Blastocatellia bacterium | reverse complement strand
CTCTTCATACTTGCCGTCCTCGCGCTTTTCGGGCAGAAAGAGTTGAGTGAGCCCGAGTTGTTCGAAGGCGCCGGCGGATTTTTTGTCATCCGGAGAAGCCAGTCTGCCGAACGCGGTGGTAGGCGCGCAGGTGGCGACAATCAGCTTCTTCGGGAGAATGACTTTTTCGCCCACTTCACACAATTTGCGAAAGAAGTTTCGTTGCCGCTCGTCAATCTGCCCGACTTCGGTATCGAGGCCCCACAGGCGCCAGTCGAACGGCAGGCGTAATGCGACATAGCTTGCCTGCTGATGGCGATTGAATCCCGGCAGATACAGGTGCGGCCGCTCAGCGAGTTCCTCGGGCTTCTTCGTCTCGTGATAAAAACCATACTCCAGCTCTTTTCTGACCGGGATGTGAAACTGCCGCCGAAAACCGTTGAGCTGGTCGTAATAATCGTGATTACCGGGAATGCCGAAGATGGGGCGATTCGGCTCCTGCTCCGGCTTCGCGTCAGGGTTGGATTCGCGGCGTTCGTCGGCGACGTCGCTATACGCCCATTCGAATGGCCTCTGAACGCGGTTAGCCAGCGTCATGTAATCTGACACGTGGTAGGCGGCGTCGCCACCGACGAGCAGGAACTCGCCGCGCGGCAAAAGGCTGACGGCGGTCTTGATCTCTTCTTTTTTTGAACATGTCTTGATTTCATCGCCGGCGCTCGCCGCCTGCGGAACGTATAGATCGCTCAGGCAGAGATAGGCGATGCTGTAAGTGGCCAGCGTTCCGTCGCCGGTGTCGGAGATGTAATCAAACCAGAACTCGCCTTTTTCCCGCCAATAATCTTCGTCAGACCGGTTCCTTATCTCCTCTTTCCGCTTCTCTTCAAGCGGCGCCCGTTTGAGCTGTTGCTCCCGCCAGAACTCAAATTGACCGTGTTCCGCCGGTTTGGGAAAAACCTCAGGCCGCATCCAGTCGCGCGGGTCCAGTTGTTTTCCGTAAGCTGTGTAAAGAAGAATGCCCTTCATGCTGCGCAGCAATTGACGCCCCAGCAGCCATTTAACGGGCTTATCAGGTTTCCGCGCCGCATCGCCGGTCGCGATTTTGCGCATAGGTGATCCCCCTCGGAAAATCCGTTCGTAGTCCCGCCTTCAGGCGGAAGCCTGGGGCAAAGATCAATTCCGTGAATCCAAACTATTCCGCCTGAAGGCGGGACGACGAACTTTTCATCGCTCCCGTGCGCCGGCCCACCAGCCAGGAGTTACTCGTCGATTACCCGATAATACAGGAATTTCCGCACGGTTTGATCAGTCGCCAATTTCTCTCTAAGTTTAAGATGATCGGTTTTGTCTGGCGAGAGCACTTCGCCGACATGGATGAAAAAGCCTTCGAAGTCACGCTCAGCGGCGCCGAGGTCAATGTCAAATTCGGCGTAGAAACGGCGAGACGAATCTCCGCCCGGCGGAACAGCGACGGTCGCGCGCAGGCTATTATTGCCCCGCCGCCTGAAACTGTGAAGACGGAATTTGTCCGCGTCGCTTTCCACGCTTCTGATGTGGCGTAACAAATTGTGATGGCCCGGCGCTTCCGGCGCCGGATCGGCGGAGAACGGCTGATCATCGCGGCAAGTGAGCGCGTTAAGCCGGTCGAACAACTCACCGTCCACGGCGGCGTAACAACGGTCTACATCAGCGAAGAAAACCTGGCGGATGTGCTTCAGCAGAGTTTCGCTCATGTCCGGGGCCGTGCGAAGTTTCGCCAGCAGGTTCAATAAGCAGGCTTTGCGGCTCGGGCGCGGCTGAGGATCGGCCAGCCAGTTTGTCAACGCTAGGCCGTCGAGTTCCGATTGCGTGAGCACGCGCCTGATTTGCTGATCAACGTTGGCTGAGTCGAGCAATAATTCGACTTGTCGCGGGTCCGGGCTGACTTCGACCTCGATCGCTGTATCCTGATTCTCTTTCAGTTCGACGCTGATGCGTTGCTTCGGCAGGATCAGATCTCCGATTCGCAGCCTGAACCAGTATCGCCCGGCCGGCAGCGTCGCCGGATCAACGCCGGCCACTACCAATGCCCCGCCCTGCGGCGAAAGTTTGAGTTTGTACTCTTTACTTCTCCAACCTTTGGTTTGCCGCACTTGATCCATCCGCAGGCGGGTGATCGGGCTGTCGGCGTCAAATTCCAACGTCAGCCCTCGCGGCCAGTCGTCGGACTCTGAATCGAACATAACACCTTCGGGAGAGATCCTGTCGAGGCATAGAGGACCGCCGTTCCGGGTGAAGCGAATTATCACACGTTCGCGCATAGGTTCCCCGCTTCCGTAAAAAAACTGAGTCAGCAGCTCATTTGAATGGGGGATATAGGCTATATGTCCCATACCTACGAGCTGCCGACACCGTTTCAATCACCACGCCGGCGACTTTGAAAGGCTTCTTG
>DASUFM010000907.1:0-2706 GCA_036274535.1 Blastocatellia bacterium | reverse complement strand
GCGAGAGGCTGGGCCAGGGGCGCGACAACGCCAAGAACACCCTCCGCGACAACCCCGCCATGCGCGACAAGATCGAGGCCGAAGTCCGCGCCGCGCTGGGCATCGGCAAACCGCAAGCGCAGGCGGCCGCAGCGCCTGTCGGCGCCGAAGCCGCGCCCGCGCCGGCGGGCAGACGCGCCGCTGAATCCGCGCCTGCGTCCGCTTCCACGCCGACAGGCAGGCGGGCGGCAAAAACAGCAGTCGAAGAGTAAATAAAACTGAATAGGACTTATGGGACTTATAGGTCCTATAAGTCCTATAATTTTTTTGGACAAATCATGACAAAGCGATTGACACAAATGGTTGATTGCGCTGGTTGAGCGGCGAAACTGTCGCCTAGCGCGCTCGCCCAGGTTCTGGGCGGTCTACCCAAGCAACCGCATACGCCGGAGTTGATTATCGGCTACGACACCGCCGATGACGCCGCGGTGTATCGATTGCGCGACGACCTGGCCCTGGTTCAGACCGTGGATTTTTTCACCCCCATCGTCGACGACCCGTTCGATTACGGGCGCATCGCCGCGCTCAATTCGATCAACGACGTCTGGGCGATGGCCGGGACGCCGATCACCGCGTTATCCATTACATGTTTTCCGAAAAAGGGCGTGGATTACGCGATACTCGGCGAGATCATGCGCGGTGGGTTGAGCGCGCTCAATGAGAACGGAGTCATGCTGGTAGGCGGCCATAGCGTGGACAGCGATCAGATCATGTTCGGCTATGCGGTCACGGGATTGATTCATCCTGATCAGATCGCGGCCAACTCCGGCGCGCGGGCGGGCGACGCGCTGATTCTGACCAAGCCTGTCGGCACGGGCGTTATCTCGACCGGCATAAAATTCGAGAAAGCGAGCGCCGAGGTGGCCGCAGGCTCCATTGAAACGATGTTGACGCCGGGACGCGCCGCCGCCGAGGCGATGCGCGAATTCGGCGTGCGCGGCGCGACCGACATCACCGGCTTCGGCCTGCTCGGCCATGCATGGGAAGTGGCTAAGGCGAGTAATGTCACGCTTGAAATCGTCTCCGGCGCGGCCCCGCTGCTGCCCGGCGCGCTGGACCTGGCCGGCCGCAAAATGCTCACCAGCGGCGACAGGACTAATCGCGAATATGTCGGAAGCGACGTGGCTATTGGCGCCGGCATTGCAAAAGAAATGATCAGCCTGCTCTACGATCCGCAGACCGCGGGCGGAATGCTTATTTCAATCGCCGCCGATCGCGCCGAAGCGATGCTGGCGAGATTGCGCGAGACATACGCGCAAGCGGCGATCATCGGGCGCGTGATCGAGCATGCAGAGCATTCGCTGGTCGTAATTTGATTGTGGTTCGCGAAAACATGAATAAAGTCGAAGCGACGATGGAATTGTTCAATCGCGTTCGCGCGCAGACGATGAAGATCGTCGAACCGCTCGAAATAGAAGATTACGTCGTGCAGACCGCCGAATTTATGAGCCCTCCGCGGTGGCACATCGGCCACACCTCGTGGTTTTTCGAGACGCTGCTCCAGGCCTACTCGCCGGGCTATTCCGTCTACAACAAGGAATATCTCTATTACTTCAACTCTTATTACGAAGGCTTCGGCGAGCGTATAGAGAAATCGCTTCGCGGCACGCGCTCGCGCCCGACGGTGAAGGATACCGTTCGCTATCGAAGCCACATCGACCAGGCGATGGTCGGGTTTCTGGAAAATGTCGAAGGCAAGTCCGGCTCCGAAAACATTCTCGCGCTAACGCGTATGGGATTGGAGCACGAGATGCAGCATCAGGAGTTGCTGGTTTACGACATCAAGCATCTGCTTTGCGATTTATACGACGCGCCGAAGACAATCGCGCCCGCAGCGTCCGAGACCGTGATCGGAATGGCCGAGATCGAGGGCGGATTGTTCGCGCTCGGTTACGCCGGCGACGATTTCGCCTGGGACAATGAAAAGCCTCAGCACACGGTCTTCCTGCAGGATTTCGCGATCGACCGGGCGCCGGTCAGCAACGGCGATTTTCTCGAATTCATCAACTCAGGCGGTTACGAGGACTATCGCTGGTGGTTGAGCGAAGGCTGGGAGGCCGTCAATCGCGAGCGTTGGCGGTCCCCGCTTTACTGGGAGCATGTGGACGGCCAGTGGATGATCCGCGACTTTCACGGTCTGCATAGTATTGGAGCTAAAGCCAACGATCCGGTCTCGCACGTCAGTTATTTCGAAGCCGCCGCGTACGCCAAATGGGCGGGGAAGCGATTACCCACCGAAGCCGAATGGGAGAAAGCGGCTTGCTTCGATCCGAAGAAGCGAGCCGGACAAAAATTCCCCTGGGGCGACGCGCCGCCCGACGCTACGAAAGCGAACCTCTTTGACCGTCAATTATGGAGCGTCTCGCCTATAGGTTCGGCGCCGCAGGGCCGAAGCGCCTACGGCTGCCACCAGATGATAGGCGACGTCTGGGAATGGACGACGTCCGATTACGTCCCGTATCCGGGCTTCAAATCCGAATTCGACGAATACAACGACAAATGGTTCGTCGGGCAGAAGACGTTGCGCGGGGGATCATTCGCCACTCCGCAAATTCACATCCGATCGACATACAGAAACTTCTTTCATCCGCCGGAACGATGGATGATCTCGGGCTTCCGCTGCGCGAAGACTTTGTGAAATGATGGTGTGGCGCGAGTTGTTTACTC
>DASUFM010000906.1:0-3331 GCA_036274535.1 Blastocatellia bacterium | reverse complement strand
GTGGAAGAGGGCAAATCCAGCTTCGTCGGCACGCGCGGCAATGTAGTTGTTTTCGCGCGCCCTGAAAAATACGTTTACTATCAGAACGACAGCGCGCGGATCAAAATCAAAACCGCCGATTACGAAGGCCGCCCGGTCTCTTCCAAAGTCGGGATGACTTTCGTCGAGGTGAAATACAAGAAGGAAGAGCAACGTTACAGCGACGGCTCATCCTATTACACATATACGCCTGTCTACCGCGATCTTTCATCAGCCGAAGTCACGACCAATTCGCAGGGCGAAGCCACGTACGATTACGCCATACCGATTACCGGCTCGATAAAGATCAAGACATCCGTCGACGACAAGGGCAAACGGATTCCTTCCGACGCCGGATACATTTACGCCGCCGACCGAAACAATCAATGGGCTGACGGGGCCATCCAGGATTACAGCTCTATCAAGCTGATCCCGGACAAGAAGGCGTATAAGCCGGGCGACATCGCGCATGTGCTGGCGATGCTGCCCGCCGACAAGGCTCATCTGCTGGTGACGACCGAGATGTCGTCCGTGATGAACAACTGGACGGTTAACGCCGCGAGCCGCGCCGTGATGATCGACGTGAAGATCGAGGAAAAATTCGTTCCGAACGTTTATCTCAGCGTCGCTTACGTGAAAAACGGCGAGATGTTCCAGAGCGACAAGAGCCTCAACGTGCCGGCCCGCAGCAAGTTCCTCAAACTGGAGATCATGGCGGACAAGAAGGAATACAAACCCGGCGAGCCGGCTTCTTACACTGTCGCCGCCCGCAACGCCGACGGGACGCCGGCCGCCGGAGTCGAACTCAGCCTGGGCGTAGTCGACGAGGCCATCTACAGCGTCAAGCCAGACACGTCGGGCGACATCCGCCGCGCGTTTTACGGTACGCGCTACAACCGCGTCGAGACGCATTTTTCGACCGCTTACGAGTTCACAGGCTATTCCGGCAGCAAGCGTTTGGAGCTCGCCTCGAAAAAACGTTCTTACCAACTGGCCGATTTCAAGAACGAAGACCAGCTCGTAGAGCCGAAGGTTCGCAAGGATTTCAAAGACACCGCGTTCTGGAAAGCCGACGTGGTGACCGGCGCCGACGGCAAAGCGGCGGTGGCGTTCAAAATGCCGGAAAACCTGACGACATGGCGCGCCACGGCGCGCGCGGTAAGCGCCGACCTGCGCGTCGGCTCGATCGTCAACCGCGTGCTCTCGCGAAAGAATTTGATATTGCGGCTCGAAACCCCGAAGTTTATGACTGAAGGCGACGTCGTCACGGTTTCGGGCATAGTTCATAACTACCTCGATTCCGACAAGGCCGCTCAAGTCACGTTGGAAGTCGCCGGCGTGAATCTGCTTGATGCGGCGCAGCAGACGGTGACGGTCACGAAGGAGGGAGAGCGGCGCATCGATTGGCGCATCACGTCCTCACAACTCGGAAAGGCGACTCTGACCGCATACGCGAAGACCAACGAAGAGTCGGACGCCGTCCAGTTGGAGTTGCCCGTCATTCCGCAAGGCTTGAAGCGGACCAGCGGCGGAGCGGCCGCGATGGTCGAAGAGGCCAGTGAACGAACATTCGCGCTCGACCTGCCGGCCAACGCCAATTCGCAGACGCGAACGCTTCGCATCGAAGCCTCGCCGTCGATCGCCGGCGCCATGTTCGGCGCGCTGGATTATCTGACCGGCTACCCATATGGCTGCGTCGAACAAACAATGTCCAGCTTCCTGCCGAATGTGATCGTCGCCCAGGCGCTGAAGGACGTGAAGACGGCTTCGATCAAGTCGTCGAACGACCTGGGCGCGAAGGTCCAGCGAGGGCTGGAGCGCCTTTACAGCTTCCAGCACACCGACGGCGGCTGGGGCTGGTGGCAGCTGGACAAGACCGATCCCTTTATGACGGCTTATGTGGTCGACGGGCTGGCGCTCGCGCGGAACGCCGGTTACGCCGTCGACAGTTACGCGCTGGATCGCGGGCGCAAGAGCGCCAAACAACTGCTTAACGCGGGCAAACTGGAAAACGGCAGGCCGATCGATCCCGAATCGCGCGCCTATCTGGTTTACGCCCTCGCCGTGAGCGCTGACAACCCGAACGCGGCCGACGCGCTTTACTTCAACGATCTGTTTGCGAAGCGCGGCGAATTGCAGCCTTACGGCCGCGCTCTGCTGGCGCTCACGTTAAAACATCGCGGCGACGACAACCGCGCCCGCCAGGTCGTTTCCGAACTCGAAAGCAAAGCCAGCGTGACCGACTTCGACGCCCATTGGAAATCGACTCGCCGCCCGATACCTGAGTGCGCAGCCGAGGAAAATGACCTCGAAGCGACGGCCTGGACGGTCAAAGCCCTCGCGCGGATCAATCCGCAGAGCGCGCTGCTTCCCAAAGCCGCGCGCTGGCTGGTGGCGAATCGCCGCAACGGCTATTACTGGAATTCGACCAGGGACACCGCCTTCGCGATCTTCGCCTTGAGCGATTATCTGAAAGTCAGCCGCGAACTTTCCGCCGATTACACGTTGGAGGTCTCCCTGAACGGGAAACAGGTCCTGACCAGTCGCGTCACCGCCGCGGAGGCGGCCGCTGGAAAGCCGCTGGTCGTCGATCTCAAAGGCGATCAGGTCAACGCCTCCAATCAGGTGCGGGTAGTCAAACGCGGGGCGGGCGTGCTATACGCCTCCGCGACGCTCGATTACTACACGCGCGAAGAGAACACCGCGTCGCAATCGTCGAAAGACCTGTCTCTTGAGCGTGAGTATCTGCGGCTACGCGTCAGCGAGGAAGGCGGCAAGCCGAAATGGGTCGTTGAGCCGCTTTCCGGGGAACTGCGTTCGGGCGACCTGATCGTGGCGAAGTTGCGATTGCGTGGGGCCCGCGCGCGATACCTGATGATCGAAGACCCGATCCCCGCCGGCTGCGAACAGATCGAACGCGCCAGCGGAGTCAATCTCGATTACAGCGACGGACGATGGACCGATTGGTACAACAACCGCGAATTCCGCGACCAGCGCACGGTCATTTTCGCCGACTATTTCGACGGCGACGCGACATTCCAGTACGCGCTGAGAGTCATTGCGCCGGGCGACTTCAAAGTCGCGCCGGCGCGCGCTGAACTGATGTATCAACCGACTGTGCAGGCTAATACTGCGAATACCAAACTGAATATTTTGGATAAGAAATAAACAGGGCTTATAGGGCTATGGGACTTAATGGTCTTTGAGAAATAAACCCAACCACATTCTTCCCGGTCGCGGCAGCGACCAGGTGACCCTAGCCCGGCCTTTATGGTCTTTGAGAATTAAACGCAACCACACAATTCAACGTAGG
>DASUFM010000905.1:0-5660 GCA_036274535.1 Blastocatellia bacterium | reverse complement strand
AGGGGAAGACTGATGAGGACAATTTTTGAAGACACGAATTTGAAGGCCGAGACGGAAGAGACTCGCAGCCGTGGCAATGAGAACAAGTCCACTTTGCCGATATTATGGCTGATATCCCTGCTGTTTGTCGGCGCTGTCGGCTCCGTTTATTTCTGGGTGCAGTCGCGTCCCGCCCTCCTGGCTCCCGCGCCTCCGGTTTCGCTGGACGACCCGAAGCAGACGTCTGAAGCTCTAAGCAAGTTCAACCATTCCATCCTTGATGGAAAGTGGCCTGACGCCGAAGCGATGCTCTCGACCGCGGCGAAACAAAGGCTGACCAACGAGCAGAAGAGCCTGGCCGAGAGCCTGCTCGGCCAATTTAAAGATTACAAGGTCGTCGGCGCTGAAATGACCCAGAGCATAGACAGAAGCCTGCCTGGATTGGTGCGAGTGGATTGCCTGTTCAAGTTCACCAACGATCCCAATTATCTTAAGATTGATCAGCGGATCATCTCGCTGATGCTCGCGATTGAGGGCGACAGGCTGGTGATTGATAACTGGTCGGGCATCAGTTCTGAAGAGCCGAAAGAAGAACGCAAAACAGCGGTAAATAAATGACAAGGGGAAGGGGAGACAAGGAAACAAGGAAATTTGAATTCCTCCTTGTCTCCTTGTTTCCCCTTCCTCTTGTCTTCTTGTTTTATTGGACGCGGCCCCTTCCCGGACCCGCTCCCCGGCTGCTGGCGCCGGAATGCGAGTTGACGCTGGGCCGTGGGCTGTAGGAACCCCCAGAGCCGCCTGACTGGCGACCGCCGCCGCCTCCAGATGACGCGCCCGGATATGATTGGCTCTGAGAGGAGCCTCTGGACGGCCGGCTGGCGTCGCCGAATCCACCCCTATCGCCATAAGACATACGAACACGCCGGTCGGTCGCGTCTCTAACCCTGCCGCGGTCAATGCCGGAAACCACGCCTGGCGAGACACGCGGCCTCGTGTGCGGCGTAATGCGCTGCGAGCCGTTCTGCGAGGGGGTCGGCGAAACGCTCACGCCGGTCGTTCTTCCGTTGCTTCCGTTGTAGAAGCCTCTGTCATAGTAGTACGGGGTGTAGCCGTAGCAGTCGCGATAGTTGTTGAAGAACGCGAATCCGTATGGCGTCGAGAACCACGAGCGTGACGGGACGAAGGTGTAGAAGTTCCAGGACGGATCATAATACCAGCCCGAGGTCAGGACCCCTGACCGGCTCAGCGCCCTGACGTTGGCCGCCGTTAACGCCTCCGCGCGATTGAAACTCCACAGATCGAATTTGTCTATCGCGTCCTTGTCGAGTTTGGCGATGTCAGACTTGCCGGGCAAAGCGGTCCCGGTCAGAGTCACGACTTTGCCGCTTTTGATTTTGAGCGACTGATTGGCCGCGAAATCGCTGCGGGTTCCCACGTGAATTTCGCCCTGGCGAACCGCCACCGTCGTCGCGTTACCCTTCGCGTCTATGCGATGCAAACCGGCTTTCGCGATCGTCAACGCGCTGTGCGGCGTTATGATTTCTATCGGAGTCTTTTTGTCGATCTGGCCGATTTCCGTGATGACCGATCCTTTGAGCAACTCGAATCGAACCGAGTCGAGGGTGACGCTGACGGCGCGAACTTCGCTGCCTTCGCTCAGGCGCAGGTACGAGCCTGGATTGAGCAGAACTTCAGCGAAACTCGTGCTTTCGACGCTGAGCCTGTCGCCCTCGCGCATCTGCGAACCGAGCGAGGCGCGCGCTTTTTCCCCGTCCTCGCTGTCGGCGCGCAGTATGTAGACCCGGCCTTCGACGCGATTGACGAATCCCGCTTTGGTGGAGATCAGATATTGCGCTTTTGCAGTCGCGCTCAATCCGGCGACGAGCAGGAAAGACACAATTATTGCGAGAGAAACCCTGTCATTTCTCATCAGAGGCCTCCTTTTGTTCATTTCTGGTCGCGCCTCACTTCTCAGTTGCGACCCGAACCGGAACCATGTGAATTGTAGGGGTACGTGGGAATTCTAATGCGCCGGTGGCCGGGAAGCAAATCATTTACCATTTTCCATATGACATTTGTCATTTGCTATTGCCGGGGCAAAACCAGCGGACATTGACTTATTCCTGGACGATGACAAATGTCAAATCTCATATGGAAAATGGTGAATGATTTTCCTTCCGGCTTTCGCAATTTAAAACAAGGCTTTTACATGCGCTCGAGCCGCGTCGCCGAGGGCGCGCAGGTTGTATCCGCCCTCCAGACAGGAAACGATCCGGCCTTCGCCGGTCGTCGAGGCCGCCTCTTTCAATCGTTTCGTCATCCGCTCATAACTGGCCTCATTGAGCAGTAACTGTCCGAGCGGGTCGGCTTCGTGCGCGTCAAAGCCGGCTGAGATGAGCACGAGATCAGGAGAAAAACTCTTCATCACCGATTCAAGTCCTTCCTCGAACAATCGCATGTAATCTTCGGCGGGCGTCATTGCCGGAACAGGAATATTCATCGTATAACCTTCTCCTTCGCGCGCGCCGCGCTCGCCGGCGTCGCCGGTTCCCGGATACCAGGGGTATTGGTGAAGGCTGTAATAGAACACGGTCGGGTCGTCGTAAAAAACATCCTGCGTGCCGTTGCCGTGATGAAGATCGAAATCCACGATCAGGATTTCTTTGACCCGGTCCGGGTAAGCCGCCTGCGCAAAGCGCGCGGCGACGGCGACGTTGTTATAGAGGCAAAATCCCATGGCGTGGCCAGGGGTCGCGTGATGTCCCGGCGGGCGGCAGGCTACGAACGCGGTTTCAGCCTCGCCGTCCAGGACGGCTTCAACGGCGCGGCAGGCGCCGCCCGCCGCCAGTCTGGCCGCGACCTCCGAATAGTGAGAAACCACAGTGTCGGCGTCGAGCGCCACGTGATCTTGCAGCGTCGCCTGCAAACATGCCTGCTCCACGCGTTTGATGGCGCGTTCGGTGTGGCAGCGCAGCAACTCTTCGTCGGTGGCGGCGCGCGGAGCGATCTTGACCAGGTCGTTCCACAAGTCTTCGTCCGCCGTCAGTCCATCCAGCGTCGCGCGATAACGTTCGCGGCGTTCCGGGTGATTGCCCGTGTCGTGCTTCAGATATTCGTCGGAGTAAATGAGCGCGGTTGACATGGTCTCGATGGTACCCCCAAGATGACCGGGAGGCAATCTATGGACTTCATTATCAATTCAATGCGGCCCCAGGACTGGAAATCCGTGCTGGCGATTTATCTGGAAGGCATAGCGACCGGGCATGCCACTTTTGAAACTGAAGCGCCGGACTGGGAGAGCTGGGACTCCGGCCATTTGCCGGATTGCCGACTGGTGGCCAGAAACGAAAATGTAGTTCTGGGCTGGGCCGCGCTGAGCCCGGTTTCGAAGCGCCGGGCCTATGCCGGCGTGGCGGAAGTCAGCGTCTACGTCGCGTCGGCGGCGCGCGGCGCCGGCGTCGGCGGCGCGCTGATGCGCGCTCTGATCGAGGCTTCGGAACACAGCGGCGTCTGGACGCTGCAATCGAGTATATTCCCCGAAAATCATGCGAGCGTCGCCCTGCACCTCAAGCACGGTTTCCGCGAGGTGGGCAGGCGCGAAAGAATCGCCCGTCATCACGGCCTCTGGCGCGATACAGTAGTGCTGGAACGGCGCAGTTCAATAGTTGAATAGGTCTGGGGTTAAGTCAGGCGTCAGGCCGAGCTACAAACATTCTTTGAGGAGCCCCCATGCTGGAAAAGTTCAATTTCGGTTCGTTTAGATCGTCACGCTGGTTTAAGCCCGCTCTGGCCGTCGCCGGCGCAATCACGTTGCTCGTTGTCGCGCTGCTCGTCGCGCCGGCGCTCATAGACATCAATACCTACCGGGGGCAGATCATCGCCCAATTGGAGCGACGCCTCGGCCGATCGGTCAAACTCGGCGCGATGCGACTCCGCGCGCTGCCTTCGCTCAAGGTCGAAGTCGATGATGTGGTAATCGGCGACGACCCACAATTCGCCCAATCCGATTTCGTAAAAGCGAGGTCAGTGAAGCTTCAGATAGGGCTGTTGTCGTTGCTCAAGGGCAGCCCGGAAGTTTCGGGAATCGAACTGTTGGAGCCGGCGGTGACTTTGATCAAAGTCGGAGAGGGCAGGTGGAATTGGGGCACGCTGAAGCCGCTGCAATCATCTGACCAGGGCGACCAGGGCTCGTCCCCTGCGCCGTTCGATCTGCTCGCGCGCGACGGGCGGTTCACGCTAATTGACCGCAGCGGCTCCGCGCCGATCGAAAGGGCTTACACCGGCGTCAACGTCGCGCTTGACGATTTCTCGTCGCGGAGCGCTTTCGATTTCGTGATCGATCTGACGATACCCGGCGAGAAGGCGGGGAAAGTGGAGATGGAAGGCGAGGCGGGGCCGGTAGATTCTCAGGATGGGGCAATGACGCCGATTGACGCCCGCGTGCGTATGCGGGACGCCGATCTCGCCGGCCTCGAATCGTTGCTCGGCGCGAGTTCGCGCCACGCGGGGCGCTTGACGATGGACGTTCGCGTCAACGGCAAACTGGCCGAGGGGCTGAAGGCCGAAGGCGAGGTCAAGGCCGATAAGTTGCGATTAGTGGAAGGCGTCGAGCCTGCGCGCGAGCCGCTCGAGGCCGAATTCGCCCTGACCGCCAGATCGGAGAAGAAGTCGGCGGAGCGATCCGAAATCTCTCTGGCGATTGATCGGTGCGAGGCGCGGTTAGGGAAGACGAAAGCCGACATCACGGGCCGTGTCTCGCGCATTCCCGACGATCCCTTCATCGATTTGCAGATCAAAGGCGATGGCATGGCTCTCGACAGCCTGCTCGAATCGGCGTACGCCTTCGGTTTCGGCCCTCCGCCCGGGACGAAGGCCAGCGGCGCCGCCACCGTCAACATACGGGCGAATGGCGACGCTCGCTCCACATCTCTCGACGGGCGGGTCGAAATTCGCGGCCTGAAGTTCCAGAGTTCTTCGATGCCTCAGACGATGACCGTCTCGGAACTCAAACTCGATTGCTCGCCGCAGGAGATCGCCGCCGCGCCGTTCCGCGCCACGCTCTCGCGGACTACGGTCGAATTCAGCAACCTGAAGATCAGCGATTACCGCAACCAGCCGCGCGCGCATCTCGACATCACGACCAGCGACGCCCAACTCGACGACCTGATCAAGATCGCCGAGTCGTTCGGCGCGCGGCCCGAGGTGACCGGCGGCGGCAAGGCTTCGCTCAAAGCCTCGATTGACACCGGTCTCGGCGAAACCAATCGCGCGATGAACATCAGCGGGTCGGGCAAACTGACCGGCGCGCGGCTGCAGCTGGCGCAGGCGTCGAAGCCGGTCGAAATAGCCAACGCCGACCTCGGTTTCACTGGAGACAGTTTACGAGTCGATAATCTCGCCGGGCGGCTGGGATCGAGTCAGATCGACGGCTGGCTGCAGGTCAAAAACTTCGACCAGCCCGTCGCGGCGTTCGATCTGAAAGCCGACCAACTGAGCGTCGCCGAGTTGAGACAAACTATGGCTTCGGGCCGGAAGTCTCAGGCCGGGGGCGCCTCGGCAGGCTCTATGCGCGCCGACGGCCATCTTACAGCCGGAAAACTGATTATCGAAGGTCTAACCGCAACCGATGTGCGAAGCAAGGTCGCATTCGCCAATCAGACGCTCTTGCTGGACCCGCTGTC
>DASUFM010000904.1:0-8271 GCA_036274535.1 Blastocatellia bacterium | reverse complement strand
GCCGGCGTGTGATAACCAATCGTGACGACGCTCTCGCTCATATCGGCGCGCGAATTGCCGTAGCGCAACTTGTCCTGCGGAGGCTCCTCCACGATTGCGGATTGTGGATTGCGGATTGCGGATTGCTCTGGAGATTGATTGTCAGGTTGATTGCCGGGTTTGCCGTTTGCGGGCGAGACGGGCTCAGAGGACGGTTTTGAATTGGCGGCGGTTGTTTTGGCCGCGCCTGCCTTAGTCGCGTCTGCTTTGGGCGAGTTGGGCGCCGCCGGTTCCCCTGGTTGTTGATTCGGCGTGGCCGGTTTGAAATCGCCGAAATTGACTTGAACTTGTCCGAGCGCCTTTGGCGCGAAGAGGTCGCCGACGATTGTCACCACGGTGTTGGCCGGGTTGTAAAAGTTCTGATAAAAGGCCATCGCCTGCTCGCGCGTCGCCCGCGACATAAAAGTGTCGGAAACCGCGCCGCCGCGTTTCAGGCGATTCGCAGTGAAAGCCGTCGCAAAGAGTTTCTCCATCGCCGACATGCCGGCGTCGTCCTGCTCGCGCTTGCTCTCGAGCCGCGCCAGCCGCGCCGCCCCTTTCACGTCTTCGGAATTGAAGACCGGATTCTTGATCAGATCAGCCAGCAGCTCGATCATCGCCTGATAACTTTCGGCAGGCGCGATCAGGCTGTAAGACGTCAGATCGTAGCTGATTTCAGAACTCAATACTCCGCCGAGCCTGGCCACGTCTCGATCAACCGCCGCGCCGGAACGTTTGGCCGTGCCCTTCAGAATCATATATCGAGTCAGTCTGGACAGCCCGATCAGATCGTCAGGGTCATTTATCAACCCCGCTTTCACGCTGACATTCACCGCCACCAACGGCGATGAATGGCGTTCGCGTATGATCACGGTTAACCCGTTTTTCAGCGCGCCTCGCGCCATCGTTCCGTCAAGATCGTAAGCTACCAGCTTGCCGCCTTCGGGCACGCCGAGCACGCCGGTCGCCGGCATTTTCGGTTTCGGCGTCGGTCTGGGCGCCGGTTGAGTGGACTGCCCGCCGCGCCCGCGCCCGCTTTGCCCCATCGCGCCGGTCGAAATCAAAGAGAATAGCGCAATGATTGAAACAATCGTCTTCCCGCTTCGATACATCTTATTTCCCTCAACAAATGGGACTTATAGGACTTATAAGACCTGTCTTATAAGTCCTATCATGACATCATTCATTTTGATGAAACGATTCAGACTTTATCACGAACGAAACGAATTACAACCCGTGTTTACGTGAGTTCGCTCTCAGCCTTTGAACGCTCGCCGCGCCGGAAATTGCCAATATTCGTCTAATCAGTGATCCTGACATTTACTGCGCGAAATGACTGTTAATCGGTAACTTACGACTTTGCAACTTAATTCACTTTGTCTATAATCCACCGCTTATAGTTACGACTAGTTACAACAAAATTTCAAACTGAATGAAGGAACCGCCAGCTATGCTACAAATTACCATGAGCGTCAGCCTCATCCTGATGCTGCTCTATCTGAAGAAAAAGACTTTTTCTTCAATCAGCCGTTTTCGCCGCATCGCCACGACAGTGGCTGCGGGCCTTGCTCTCCTCGCCATCAATACCCCGCCGGCATTGGCTCAGACGCACGGCGAGGGCGCCGCGCACAGAGGCGGCGGCGAGGCCAGTCTGAAATTGCCGGATCTTTCGACAGTCAGTTTCCTGGGAGTTGACGGCCACTCGCTGCTTTTGATCGGTTTGCTTGTCTCATTCCTCGGAATGGTCTTCGGATTGATCATTTACATGCAGTTAAAGAAATTGGCCGTCCATCGGGCGATGCTCGAAATTTCCGAGATGATCTATGAAACTTGCAAGACCTATCTTATCACGCAGGGGAAATTCATTCTCATTCTGTGGAGCTTCATCGCAGCCATCGTCGTACTTTACTACGGATGGCTCTCGCCGGTTCCAGGCAAACCGCTCGCGGTTACGCTGCCGATCATCCTGCTCTTCAGCCTGATCGGCATTTTGGGCAGCTACGGCGTGGCGTGGTTCGGCATCCGCGTCAACACCTTCGCCAATTCGCGGACGGCTTTCGCGTCGCTGGAAGGAAGACCTTATCCGATTTACACAATCCCGCTCAAGGCCGGGATGAGCATCGGGATGCTGTTGATTTCGGTCGAACTGCTGATCATGCTCTTCATCCTGCTGTTCGTGCCGGGCGAATACGCGGGGCCGTGCTTCATCGGCTTCGCGATCGGCGAATCATTGGGCGCCGCTGCGCTGCGCATCGCCGGAGGCATCTTCACCAAAATCGCCGACATCGGCTCCGACCTGATGAAGATCGTCTTTAAGATCAAGGAAGACGACGCGCGCAACCCGGGGGTCATCGCGGACTGCACGGGCGACAACGCCGGCGATTCGGTCGGGCCGAGCGCCGACGGGTTTGAGACTTACGGCGTGACCGGCGTGGCTCTGATCTCGTTCATCCTGCTGGCCATCAACCCGCAATCGGCGGGCCCGAACTACCAGGCGATTCAGGTGCAGTTGCTGGTCTGGATTTTCGTGATGCGCATCATGATGGTCGTCGCTTCGGCGGGCTCTTATTTCATCAACGAAGCCATCGCCAAGGCGCGTTACGGCCGCGCCAGCGAGATGAATTTCGAGCGTCCACTGACCAATCTGGTCATCATCACCTCGGCAGTCTCTATCGTTCTGACCTTCGTGGTTTCCAAGTTGATGATTCCAGACTTGGCCGGCGACACCAATCTGTGGTGGCAGCTTTCGATCATCATTTCGTGCGGCACGGCGGCAGGGGCGATCATTCCCGAACTGGTCAAGGTATTCACATCCACGGAATCGCGTCACGTCAGTGAGGTGGTTATATCGTCGCGCGAAGGCGGCGCGTCGCTCAACATCCTGTCGGGCCTGGTCGCCGGCAACTTCTCCGGCTTCTGGCTGGGCATCAGCATCGCCACATTGATGGGCATCGCATACGTCTTCAGCGGCGGTCTGGGCGTGTTGATGGTGGCGCCGGCTGTGTTCGCTTTCGGCCTGGTGGCGTTCGGCTTCCTGGGCATGGGGCCGGTGACCATCGCGGTGGACTCGTACGGGCCAGTGACGGACAACGCGCAGTCGGTTTATGAATTGTCGCTGATCGAGCAGATCCCGAACGTCGAAAACCAGATCAAGAAAGACTTCAGCATCGTGGCCAATTTCGACCGCGCAAAACACCTGCTGGAAGAGAACGACGGGGCCGGCAACACGTTCAAGGCCACGGCCAAGCCGGTGTTGATCGGAACGGCGGTGGTAGGCGCGACGACGCTGATCTTCTCGATCATTATGATGCTGACAAGCGGCCTGACCGACGCGACTGCGGTCGGGAAACTCTCGATCCTGCACGCCCCGTTCGTCCTGGGGCTGATCGCGGGCGGCGCGGTGATTTACTGGTTCACCGGCGCGTCGACGCAGGCCGTGACGACCGGCGCATACCGGGCGGTCCAGTTCATCAAGGCCAACATCAAGCTCGAAGGCGTCGAGAAGGCCTCGATCGCCGACAGCAAGAAGGTGGTGGAAATCTGCACGCAGTACGCGCAGAAAGGGATGTTCAACATTTTCCTGACGGTCTTCTTCGCATCGCTGGGCTTCGCCTTCGTCGAGCCGTTCTTCTTCATCGGCTACCTGATCTCGATCGCCGTTTTCGGCCTCTACCAGGCGATCTTCATGGCCAACGCCGGCGGCGCCTGGGACAACGCCAAGAAGGTCGTCGAGGTCGAACTGAAGGCCAAAGGCACCGAATTGCACGACGCCACGGTGGTCGGCGACACGGTCGGCGACCCCTTCAAAGACACCTCGTCCGTGGCGATGAACCCGGTCATCAAGTTCACCACGCTCTTCGGATTGCTGGCGGTCGAACTGGCCGTGAGCCTGACGGCGCAGCAGGGGAGCGCGACGCTCAGCCAGGCGCTGGCGGCCATCTTCCTGGCGATCGCCTTCTTCTTCGTTTACCGGTCGTTTTACGGAATGAGGATCGGAGCCGAGAAATAAGGCCATTAACCAATAGCCGGATGGGACCTCTGGAGGCAGTGATTCGTTATGGATCACTGCCTCTTCTTATTGTTGTAAAACCGCAGCGGCAGTATCATTAGCCGCCGAAAGCGGAAGCCTTTTGATAGAAGGCGGATGACACGGATGACACAGACCATCTCGGATAAAACCCGGAAAGTTCGGCGTCAATCCGCGTCATCGGCGTTCTGATAACCCGTTGGCTGATCCGATGATCGCTGTATAGGATTCCGAATACCAAATCTGCAGAGCAGGCTTACGTGAACGCTTGTTGGCTCGTAAGCGGAAAGCAGCCTGACATATGACAACCGAAGAGATACTGAAAGCCCTTTCTCACAAAGACAACAACTTCCCGCGTGAGGCGTTGGAACAGGCCGTCGCGCGGAAAGACGAGATCACGCCGCACCTGCTGAAAATTCTCGAAAGGGTTGCGGACGATCCCGATGAATTCCTGAATTCGGAAGACTCCTCGTATTATTACGCGCTCTATCTGCTGGCGCAGTTCCGCGAGACGCGGGCCTATCCGTTGGTCATCCGCATCGCTTCGCTCCCGCCGGCGACGGTTGACGCGCTGCTCGGCGACACGATCACCGAGGGCCTGCCGAAGATACTGGCTTCCGTGTGCGGCGGCGACGCGAGCCTGATTACTCGACTGGCGGAAAACACCGAGGCGGAAACGTACACGCGAGGTTCGGCGTTATACGCCCTGCTCGCCCTCACGCTCAGCGGCGACAAAACCCGCGATGAGGTGATGAGTTATTACCCCCGCCTGTTCGACATGGTGTTGAAAGAAGAGCCTTCCGAGGCGAGAGAAGACGTCTTGACGACCATCGCCCATTGCGCGACCGAACTTTGCCCGGATGAGCTTTACGACAGAATAAAAGACGCTTTTGAAAACGGCCTGATAGACGAGTTCCTGGTCGATCCAGAAGAGGTAGAAGCGAGTATGGCTGAAGGCAAAGACGCCGTCATGCCGAGGCTTCGTGAAAACCGGCATTACCAGCTGGTGGAAAGCGCGATCGAGGAAATGGAATGGTGGGCCTGGTATCGCGAATCCGATGACGATGATGATGAAGACGATTTCGATGATACCCGCGATCTGAGCATCGAAGAGATAATGGAAAATTTCTTTCTCGATGATCAGGGCTTCCCGCGCCATGCCTTGCGCCAGGCCGTCGAAAAGAAGGACGTGATAACTCCGTATTTGCTCCAGGCTCTGGAAATGGCGGTAAAGGACCCCGAAGAATTTTTGGAAGCCGGCGATGATACGCACGTCTACGCCATGTTTCTGCTCGCCCAATTCCGCGAGAAACGCGCCTACCCGTTGATCATCAAACTCGCCTCGCATCCGCCGGAATTGGTCGACGGTTTGCTCGGAAACATTCCCACCGAGGACCTGGCGAACATACTCGCCTCTGTATCGATGGGCGACACCAGCTTGATCACCGAGCTTGCCGCAAACACGGGCGCCGAAGAGTTCGCGCGCGCCGCCGCGCTCAGGGCATGGATCCCCCTCGTGGTGTCCGGCGAAAAGTCGCGTGAGGAGGCGATGGCCTATTACAGGAGCCTTTTTGAAGGGGGATTGGAAGACAGAAACGAGGTGGTCTGGAGCGAACTGGTGGACGCGGCCACCGATCTCTTTCCCGAAGAGGTCTACGATCATATCAAGAAGGCTTACGAGGACGGGCTGGTTGATGAATATATCGTCGATCCGGATTGGGTGGACGCGCAGATTGCAGTCGGCAAAGATGAGGTCCTGGCCGAACTTCCTGAATGGAATCATCTGGTCGATGACGTGACTTTGGAGATGCGCGCATGGTTCGAGAATCGTGAATACGGCGACGATCTGGAGGAGGAGGAAGATTGGTACGAAGATGAATGGAGTGAAGACGGCGAAGAGGATGAATTCGATGAAGATCTCTGGAGGCGCGTAGCTTCGAACGGGAATAACTTCCCGCCAGGCGAACCTTATAGAGCGCCGGAGAAGACCGGACGCAACGACATGTGTCCATGCGGCAGTGGCAAGAAGTACAAGAAATGTTGCGGGGCGTGACCCATACGCGGCCTCGACTTCCGATTCTCAAATCAGATGCCTTTCCCTGAAACTTCTCGACTCGAACTTCCAATCCTGCAGGAACTAAAAGCCACCGGAGGCGCCGATCAATTGCGCTACCTTTACGAGAGATTGCCGCGATACTTCCCGCAACTCACCAGTCAGGATTTGGACGAGCGCGCCGAAAACGGTCGCAGCCGATGGGCTCGCGCAGTGCAGCGCGCCGGGCGGAGCCTCGAAGAAAAAGGCGAATTGCGGCGCGAAAAAGACCAGTGGAAAATCACCGCCAGAGGCTTGAAGCGCGTCGAGGCCGAAACGCTGACGCTCGACGCGACCGCGGCCAAGGCCGAACGCAAGGAAAAAACTCTCACCCACAAGGAAGCCCAGGCGATGCTGGTCGAGATCGGACAGATGCTCGGCAAACACGCCGAAGCGGAGTTCGAACATTACGATGTGGTCTGGCGCGATTCGGCTTCTTCGCCGCGATTGAGCCATGTCTTCGAAGTCCAGATTTCAGGCAGCGTCGACAGCGCGCTCACGCGGTTGAAACACGCTTACGACGCGCAGCGCTCCAGGCCCTTTCTGGTCGTCGCAGGCGAGCGCGACAGGCGGTTCGCGGGGAAGAGATTGGCAGGGTCATTTCACGAAATCTGGGACATAATCACAGTGATCGGAGTTGGCGAATTGCAGCGGTTGTATAAGGCGTTAAGGGTACATGAAAGTTTGCTTGAAAAACTTGTGGCGCGAAATTGAATGGTAAAAAGGGGATGATTCAAGCAGTAATTAATATAAGATTAAACAGTTGGCTTGAAAGTCGTCATCGAATCGTTCAATGCGGTCATAATGGCCTCTTAGAATGAACTCAACTTGCTTTGTAGGGCTTGCCGCGCTTGATCCAAATTACTTTGGGAGGATGGCCGAACAGGACGGCTTTCTGATAGAAATCAGAATCCTTTGAGACAATGGTCAACCCATCCTGCTTCGCGCGCTCCCATATCAAACGATCATCCGTTTGTTGCATTCCCAAATCCTTAACGTGCAATGAATCGGGAAATAGGTCAGCGAGCGATTTTACAAGCTTACTGGACAGGTTTTGATCGAAGAGCAGTTTCAAGCCGGTACGCTCATTACTTTGCGGCCCTGATCAGCGGCAAACGCCAGACAAGCAAGGATGTCTTCGCGCGTCAACTCGGGGAAATCATCCAATATCTCTTCGGTCGACATCCCTGACGCCAGATAGTCGAGAACGTCGTAAACTGTGATTCGCATTCCGCGAATACAGGGCTTGCCACTACGTTTTCCAGGCTCGATTGTGATGTAATCCTGATAATTCATAGTTTATAGCGCCTCTTGTAGCCACTATTTTGATACCGAATGATATATGATATCAAAATGATATCAATAGCTTTAGCTTTATGATTACTCCGCTTCGCCGCCAATATCTGGAAATCAAACGCCGCTATCCCGGCATGATTCTTTTTTTTCAGATTGGCGATTTTTACGAGACTTTCGACGAAGACGCGAGCGTCGTGGCGCGCGAACTGGGCCTCGCGCTGACCCGAAAACATTTCGGCAAGGGGCAGGTGCATCCGCTCGCTGGCGTGCCGATCCGCTCGGTCGAGGGCCATCTGGCCAAGCTGATCAATCGCGGTTACAAGATCGCGATTTGCGATCAGGTTACGCCGCCGGGCAAAGGCCTGGTCGAACGCGAAGTCACGCGGATCGTCACGCCCGGCACCGTGATCGAACCGGGCTTGCTCGAAGGCAAGGCGAACAATTATCTGGCGAGCCTGGTTATTGGCGACGGTTCGGCGGGCCTGGCTTACGCCGACGTGACTACCGGAGAATTCGCCGCGACCGAGATCGAAGTCGAGCAGGCGATTGCGGAGCTTGAACGTCTGTCGCCTTCTGAATTACTGCTGCCGCGCAATCAACAGTCGCCCGACGTCGAGATCCGCGCGTTGACGAAACTCGACGACGCCGGTGTCGAATTGAAGGCGACGCGGCGGGCGTTGCTTAATCATTTCGGCGTCGCGACGCTGGAGGCTTACGGCTGCGAGGACCGTCCGCTGGCGGCGCAGGCCGCGGGCGCGATCGTTATTTATCTGCGCGACACTCAGCCTGACGCCCTGGCCAATCTGGACCGGTTGCAGAGTTACGCGACCGACAAATT
>DASUFM010000903.1:0-4595 GCA_036274535.1 Blastocatellia bacterium | reverse complement strand
GATGGCGGGGCTTTACGCCGACCTGTCGGGCAATCAGCGGCTGGGCGCCTTCGAGGAAATGAGCGCGGAGGATTTGCTGGATCGCTACAATCTGGCGCAGGCTCAGGCGCTGCTCTACAAATGTTCGGAGATCAGGCTGCGGATCGAGCCGCAGGAGCCGAGCGTCACGCGCCGCCTGTTCGCGGAGATCAAAGCCTTCCGGCTGATACACGCCATCAGAGGCAATCCGGCGTCAGGTTACGATGTGCAGTTAGGCGGGCCGGTCTCGATCTTCCACCGCTCGCAGCGGTACGGCGTCCAGATGGCAGTCTTCCTGCCCGCGCTGCTGCTCTATCCCGGATGGCGCATGCGCGCCGAGATCGATACGAAAACCGGCCCGGCGTTCTTCGAACTCGACAGCGATCAAACCCGTTTGCGCTCGCATTACGTTACCGACGACCTCCAATCGCAAAACCCTCAGGGCGCGAAACTGATCGATGACTTCGGCAAACTCGATGGAGAATGGACCGCGCAGCCAAATCAGGAAGTGATTGATCTGGGCGAGTGCGCTTTCGTCCCTGATCTCGTCTTTATTCGCGAAGGCGACGAACCGATCTATCTTGAACTGCTCGGCTATTGGACGCCGCGTTCGTTGAACGAGAGATTGAAAGAATTCGATCGCGCCGGATTCGATAACTACGTTATAGCGGCGTCGGAAGAAATGCGATGCAGCCGCGACGCGCCTTTGCAACTGCCGCCTAACGTGATCATCTACAAAAAATCGCTCAACGCGCGAGAGCTTCGGGCAAGGCTTGAGCAGTTGATGGAAATATCTGATTGATGGCCGAATGCGACGTGTCTATCATCGTGAAAGGCGTTAAGCGGCTCCCCGGAATTAAATCGCCTTCCGTGGGATATTCAAGCAAAAAATCCTGCAGAGCCAAATAGCTCTCTTTTGTAAGATAACGATATACGTCCTGGGTGAAAAGCGACGATTCCCGAAAACTGTAAAGTTTCGACGCCATATCAAAGTATTATAATAGATGTTCAGATACGATAAAATTGCATTGGAGGAGAAGGATTATGGCATCGCGTGAATCTGAAAACGAAGCCGTCAAACGATCGCTTGAATCGTCCTATTGTCCCGAACCTATCAGAGAGGCCAGGGAGCGGCAGGACCAGATGCTCAGCGAACGGCTTAACCCCGGCCCCTACAGGATTGCGGACATCGGATGCGGCAACGGCTATCACGCCGTGATGCTGGCGCCTGTTTCTCTTCTCTATCATGGCTTTGAGATATCGCCCGCGATGGCAGAGGCCGCACAGACCTTATGGCTAAAAGAGAACATCAACAATGCGCGAATCTTCATCGGAGACGTCGCCGAGGCTGAACTCGAGGACGAATTCTATGATGTCGTCCAATGCCTGTATTTCACGCCGGGCAACATCAGAGACCAATCAAACGACCTCGATTTTTACACCGACGCCTATCTCGATCGGAACCCACAGTTCATACGGGTGATGTCTCGCTTCTATCGAGCCCTGAAACCTGGCGGATCCATGTTTCTCACCGTATACAAGGACGTCCCCGAAGCCGAGGCGGCGCAAATCGATTTCTACGAAAATACCGGGCAGCATGTCGTGACGCCTCGGGGATCGCGATTTGTGGCGACCGCGGAAGGTTTCTGGTCCGCAAGGTGGACGCGAGACAGCATGTTATCGAATCTCGGCGCATGCGGAATCAAATCCGATCAGGTCGTGTTCAACGAACTGAACGCCATCGCATGGCTGGTCGAGATCAGGAAGCAGGCATGAAAATCGATTGTCTTGTAGCCTGGCGTTCGTAATTGGATATTGGTATGAGCAAGAATTATTTCCTAATTGGGCGTCATGATCAGGACTATCTCCATGCTCAGTGGATCAGCCTGGCTTCCGAGTACGCTGCTAACCCGGCAGTGATGGAAAGCGTGTTCAACGCCCTCGTTGAACACTATTCGGAGGGCGCGCGCGCCTACCATGACCTGAGCCATATTCAATCGCTTCTGGTATTGAGCGAACTGCTTTTGGACAAGATTCGGAACCTCGACGCGCATTATTTCTCCATCTGGTTTCACGACGTCATCTACGATACGCAGAGACCTGACAATGAAGAAAAGAGCGCAGAGTTTGCGGCTGAGGCATTGGCCAGACTGGGAGTTCCGGCGCAGACCATTGCGGCTGTAAGAGAAATGATACTCGCTACAAAACATCATCGAGCCGCCGGACTTTCCTGGGATATGAAGGCTTTTCTGGACCTCGATACTTCCATACTCGGAGCGCCCGAGGAAATCTATCTGGAATATAGCCGGGCGATCAGAAAGGAATACTCCTGGGTTCCGGACGTCATGTATAGGGAAGGCAGGATGAAAGTGTTGAATGATTTCCTCGGGAGAGATCGCATTTACCATACCGAAGAAATAAGCGCGAAATATGAGGCGCAGGCGCGGCGCAATATTGCAGGGGAAATAAAATCTTTATCCGTTTAAATATCGTTAGTAGCAGTATGCCGAACTGGTCAACTCTTTCTTTATTCATTACCGCCGCCTTGATTCTTGTATTTATGCCGGGACCATATACGCTTTACATCATCGCCCGCAGCATTCAACAGGGACGGATGGCGGGACTGATCTCGAGCCTTGGCGTTATGACTGCCCTGACCGGTTCGGCCAGAAAAGGGTAAATGGAACATCCGAGGATGGAAGATAGAAGATGGAGGATCGAGGATCCTCGATCCTCGATCCTCACCGCCTGGCGATCACGCAGGAGGCTTCACGCCCGACATTCCGCTTTACGATCTTTATGTCCCGGAATCCTACCCATCGCACCAGACCCGCTACATCCGCGACCTCGTCTTCGGTGAAGCCTGGCGCGAGCGCTAAGCGGTTTGTCGAATGCATGCGCAGGCACAGGACCAGCAGTCCGCCTTCGCGCATGACGCGGTGGATCTCGACCAGGTTGAGTTCCGCGTTGGGCCAGAATTGATAGTTGTTGACCGCCAGCGCTTTCGCAAAACGCCCGCATTCATAGGGCAGATTGGCGACCGACCCCTGGCAGACTTCAACACGACCTGCAACGATCATGTCCAGGTTGTATTTCGCCGCCTGGCGAACCATCACGTCTGAAAGATCGATACCGGCGACGAACCCGGCTTTGGCTTGTTCGGCGATCATTCGAATTGTCCTGCCGTGGCCGAATCCGATCTCCAACACCTGGTCATCAGGCTGGACACGCAGCATTTCGACTGCGAATTTGTTCATTCCGGCGTTCTTAATGGCCATCAGGCGTCCGGCGAGGCGTCCGGGCAGGCCCTCCGGACAGGCGAATTGTGACGCGGCTCTGCATTTTCTATGTGGAGACGGCTGGATCAACGGCTGATTAATGTCGATATGCGTATTCATCGGTGGCTCCTTCTCTTCACATTTTTCGGGAATTTTTCGCAGCGGTCAATATGAATACGCCAGCGCCGGCCTCAATGTTTCATGACAAAAAGGGAGTGGGGATGAAGGAAATAAATTTCCTTCATCCCCACTCCCTTTTCTCTTCTACTACTTACTTCAACTCAGTTGATCGCTTCGTCGGCCTTGAAGTTCAAGCCGTCGAGCACCGATTTTTCGACTCTGTAAATTTCCGGTCGTCCATCGGCTTTGACGTAGACAAATTCGCCGTCGGCGGAAGAGATTTTGAGGATCGTCGTTTTGCCGCTCTTATCGGTCAGGCGGACTTCGACGGCGGGTTTAGCCAGTTTTGCGGCGACCGCGCCGGACGGTTTATCGAGGACCTCGGTGGCCGCGGTTTCCAGCGGAGTGAAGATTTTGAAGGTCGAGGCCTCTTTGTCCTTCTTGTCCGCGGGCTCGGTAACCATCCATTTGTTGTCTTTCTTTTCGGCCACTAGCGTGGTGTTGGAGTTCTTAATGTAGACCTTCGCCAGCGCTTCGCGATCGAGTTTGACGAATTGTTTGCTGCGCAGCGACGCGAGCTTCGTGTTGAGTTTTTCGTGAAAATTCGAATCTACTTTGAGAAGTTGCGGCCGGTCGGAGACTTTGGCGTAGTAGTTTTCATCGACTTTCGAGCCAATAGTGACGGTCTGTTCGCCGCCGGTAGTGAGCCTGGCGGTGATTGAAACCTTCGATTTGTCGAGACCGTACTTCGCCGGGTCGTCCACGTTCTCGCTGACGATCTCGACGGCTTTGGCGCCGGTTATGTCCGCGAGCATTGCGGTGACCTGGGCTTCATCGGCAAACCCCGAAACGGGACTTTTGATATTCCATTCGGAGTCTTTCTTTTCCAACTCGAAACCGCCGCTCTCGTTGGCGATCCTGACCGAACTGAGCTCATACGGCGTCGCGCTGAGCACGGAGCGGTCGCGTATGTCGTTGAGCGATTTGTTGGAATCGTTCAGGAGGCTGACCGGAAGGAGCGCCACGTTCTGCGACCCGTCGATTTTGGCGTACGCCGACAGGCTGATGTCGTCGCTTCCTCCGAGAGTGACGTTATGCGTCTCGCCGCTCTTGAGTTTGACTTCGAGCTTGACCGTGGGCTCGGAGAGGCCGTATTCCTTCAAATCGCCGGCCGGCGGG
>DASUFM010000902.1:0-2757 GCA_036274535.1 Blastocatellia bacterium | reverse complement strand
CTTGCCGTCGACCATTGACAGGAGAACAATCAAAAACCCCTATAGCTTTTATGGCCGAGCTTCCAACCATCAACCTGGCGCTCTATGCTCAGACCGACGTGGGCATGGTGCGCAGTGGCAACGAAGATAATTTCCTGATCCTGGATCTTTCGAGTGGCAGAAATTGGATCGCCAGCGAGGAAGAACCACCCGAGTTACTCACTTACGCGCAAGGCTATTACGGCTCGCTTATGGCCGTCTCCGACGGCATGGGCGGCGCGCTGGCGGGCGAAGTGGCGTCGCGAATGGCCGTCGAAACCGTGAGAGACAGGATGCTCCAACTTCAGGCGCATGAAGTTTACAGCCGTCTGTCCTTCCACGAACGGCTGCGCCTCTCGATCGAAGAGGCCAACATCCAGATCCACAGCGAGAGCACGACCAACCCCGCCCACAAAGGGCTTGGCGCCACATTCACCGCGGTCGCGGCGCTCGGCGCCGATATTTACTTCGGGCAGGTCGGCGACAGTCGCGCTTATATGATCCGCAAGAACGAAATCGCCCGCATCACCAAAGACCAGTCGCTGGTGCAGCAGTTGATCGACGCCGGACAGATCACCGAAGAAGAAGCCGAAACCCACAGCTACCGCAATGTCATTTTGCAGGCTCTGGGCGCGCACAGCACCGTGAACGTCGAGGTCAGTCGCCTGACGCTGTGTAACAGGGATACGCTGGTGATTTGCAGCGACGGCTTATCCGGGAAAGTCCACCAGGATGAGATCCTGCAGATCATTCACGAATCCCAGGATTTTAAATCGGCCTGCCAGCGTCTGATAAATCTGGCCAATGAGCGCGGCGGCGAAGACAACATCACAGTAGTCATCGCGCAATTTTCGGGCGACGGTTTGGCGGAGCCGGAAAGCGCGGCGATGGAGCCGCAGAGCCTGGCTCGCTCGCCTGACACGCCGTCCGAGATCAATTGGGGGAACGCCGCTGAGACGACCGATCATTTGACCAGACCATCGGCTCCCACGGACGATCTCTCGCAAATCGCGAACGCCACTACCACTGAACCGCTTCCGGTTCCGGCGGCGCAGTCGGCGTCAAAAGCCGATTCAGCCGCCACGGCCAGACTTACTACGCATACCACCGATCCGTTGAATCCGCCTGGGCAGACCACCGCCGTCTTCTCGGTTGAAGATCTCAATGACGACCCGAGCGCCTCTCCAACACCTTCGGAGCTTCCGTCGCTTCAGGCCAGAACCGCGCCGCTCGAAGCGGCGTTAGACGCGACGGCCGAAGCGATGTCGCATGACGCGAGAGCGGCCCATCCGCAAAATTCAACGGCGCCACTGACTCATAATTCCGCCACCGCAAAGGCCGTTTCAAAGCCCCTTTCAAAGCCCGCTGAACCGCCGGCGTACTCTACAGCGTCCAAGTCGCCTTCAAGTGAAGGACGGTCACGCAGAAACATCTTTATCGTCACAGTATTATTAGCCCTCGTCATCGGCGGATCGATTATCGGCGGGTATTCATACGTCAAACAGCAGGCGCAGGCCGAGGAGCAGCAGGCCCGGAAAGATGAGAATCAGAAAAAGAAAAATATACAGATTGGGGGCCTGCGCGAGAAAATACACGAGCTTAATCAGCGGCTTCAGGTACCCGACAAGCCGTCGTCACAAAAGAAGCGTGATATCAGCGAGAATCTGGACAGACTCAGCCAACGGTTGGATGAAATCAACAAGATGTCTCTTGACCAACTGAACGAGATCCGCCAGGAATGCGAGGAAATCGGAAAAGAACTCGAAAAAATCGAAGCGGAGGTCGACAATCTGCAGGGCCTCCTCCCTCCTCTTGATACCAATCGCGACCCGATCAAAATTTAACCGCCACGGAAGAAACCGAGGATTTAACGGATGCGACGGATTGTCACTGATCCGTATTGATCCGTCACCCCCGTTAAATCCGTGGTTCCTTCCGCCTCAATCCCGCTCATAAGGCGACTACAAATACCGACTCGACGCCGGGAATCTGGCGGATGTCCGAGACAACCGCGCCGATGTCGGCTTGATGATTCGGCGGCGTTTTAATCGTAACAGTCCCCTTCTTCACCTCGAATCTCCAGTAACTGGTTTCAGGGTTTGATTCAAGCAGGCGGCGGACCTGCGCCTGAAGATCGGAGTCGCCACGTTTGAAGATTCTGGCGCCGGCGCGGCCGGCGCTTTTAATGCCTCTGATCGTCGCGCCGCCGGCGCCCCGCGCGACTTCCTTCGATTTCGAGACGGCGCCAGCGCCGGTGTCCCATGTCTTTTCGAGGCCGCCGCGAACCCCCGCCCCTGCCTTCTTCGCGCTGCCGCTGACGGCGTCGCCCGTGTTTACAGTGGCGTCTTTGACTTCGTAACCGACTTTCGACGCCGGATCATCGCTGCGCAATCGATCAGCCTCCCTGCCAGTGGCCGGATAAGTCAGGCCGAGTTTGCGGTAAGTCTCCTGATCTATCCGCCCTGTGACCGCCAATCCGTTGTCGGACTGGTAAGCCAGCACCGCGACGCGCGTATCGCGATCCAGCACGCCGGTGAGTTTCGATTTGTAATAACCCTGAATCGTGAGTTCGGCTTGAACAGCCTTGACTTCTTTTTCGGTGACCCGCCAGTCGTTTGTTTGCGCGGCGGCGAAGATCGGGATTAAAAGCGAGATTGCGAGGGGCAAAAATTTCATATCATCCTTTCTTTTTGGAATGGGACAGATAGGACGGATAGGACAAATATATCTATCCTATCT